>DASWYX010000452.1:0-6111 GCA_036404755.1 Pseudoduganella sp. | reverse complement strand
AAGATGTATTCGAACGAAAACGCATTCTACGTTGGCACCAACACGCGCACCCTCACCCTGGATCAGGGCGAGACCTTCGACGACAAGGGCGCCTAGCTGACCGGCGTGCTGCGCAATCCGACAGAGTGCTCGGCGGGCAGCGCTGACCGGGGCGTCGGATTCGGCACTGATTCGCGTGCATGGGGCCGCGAGGCTGAAACGCGTGACATCTCCTGGAACGGGACGTGGCGCGCCAGCGACCAGTGGACTTTCAAGGCGGACCTGCAGCACACCCGCGCCACGACGGAAGGCTACGACAACCTGATCGGCATCGGCGGCTATATGCCGAAACAGACGGTGGACATGAGCCAGTCCCCGCCGCGCTTCACGTTCGATGACGCGGACCGTGCCTTCCTGGCGGACCGTAATCACTACTACTGGGGCTCGACCCAGGAGCACCGCGACCGGGCCAGGGCAACGCTGAACGCAGCGCGGCTGGACGCCAAGTTCACCTTTGACCACCCTGTGCTGAACGATCTGCGATTTGTCATCCGGGCGACCGAGCGTAAAGCAACCACGCAATCCACGCACGATTCGGAATGGACGCAGATCACCCAGTCCTGGGCAGTCGGTAATTCCTGGCAGCCGTTAAGCCAGCTCGCCTACATGACTGATCCACGCGTGGCCGGCAACACCACAGTGCACAATTTCAAAAACTTCTTCAATGGCGACGTGCCGGCGCCACCGTCGATCGTTGCGCCCAATATGTCGCTGACGGACGGCTCCGCGAGTGCTTCGCCCGCCAGCTTCCCGATGCTGCACGCCTACAGCAATTTGTTCTGCAATACCGGTAACTCCTGTGTCGACTGGAAGCCTGCGCTCTTTGGCGACGATAAGGGATTGAATCAGCAGAAGGAGCGCACCAAGGCGGCATATACGCAACTGCGCTTCGGCTTCGAGCAATTGCCTTATCCGGTGGACGGTAATGTAGGGGCGCGTGTCGTGCGCACGGAATCGACCGCGACCGGCTATACGCTTTTCAGCCCGCCGTCCGGCAGCAATCAGCCGCCTGGCGTGCCTTCCATCCCGGCGCAGTCCGCGCAGCAATCGTTCGAGAACAATTACACCAAGATCCTGCCAAGCTTGAACTTGCGCATGAAGGCCAATAGTGAACTGCAGTTCCGCTTTGCCGCGTCGAGGGGCATGACAAGGCCGGAGTTCTACCAGATGCAGGCCTACACGACGTTGAGCCAGAATATTCATACCCATACGGACCCGATTACCAACCAGGCGGTGCTCGACTCCATCGATTACACCGGTTCGGCGCGCGGGAACCCCTTGCTGCGGCCGACCATGTCGAACAACGTCGACGTGACGGCGGAATACTATTTTGGCCGCAGCAGCTCGCTGACGCTGGCTGTGTTCAACAAGAAGATCAAGGACATCATCATCGGCAGGACCACGATCTATCCGCTGAACGACGTGACCGGCAAGCAGCAGGACTTCCAGATCACCGCGCCCGTGAATGGGGCCAGCGGCCGCGCCAGCGGCCTGGAAATCGGCTATCAGCAGTATTTCGACAAGCTGCCCGGCTGGTTGTCCGGCATTGGCGTGTCTGCCAATTACACTTACATCGACAGCCGCCTGAGCATGAACCAGCCGGTGACCGGCGTATGGTGCACGCCGAAAGATACCGTGGCGGCGAATCTGACCCGCGACCTGGCCGGCTGCGACACGGATGGTCACGTGCTGGGCGGCGTGCCGATGTCGGGCCTGTCGAAGAACGCGTTCAACGTCGCGCTGCTGTACGACTACGGCCCGTGGTCGGCGCGCCTGGCCTATAGCTGGCGTTCGCATTACCTGCAGGCGGTCAATACCTGGGGCACGGCTGACGGCAGCGGCATCGACCGCAATCCGGACAGCCCGAATTTCAACAACGCGTATTCGGTGAATTACGCTCTGCCAACGTGGGGCGGCGCCTATGGTCAGTTGGACATGGGCGTACAGTACAAGGTCACCGACAATGTGACCGTGGCCTTCGAAGGGCAGAACCTGACTTCGGCCATTTATCGTCAGTACATGCAGCAGCAAATCGGCATGAAGGAACGCTCCGCGTTCGGCACCGGGCCGCGGTATGCGGTGCAGATGCGGTATAGCTTCTGAGGTGCTGATGCTCTCCCGGGCGCGTGCGGGGCACGGGAGGGCTGCCTGCTTGCAGGAACCCGAGCGCGTTAGGGCTTCGGCGAGGGGTAGGATGCGCAGCATTTACGCATGCTGGGCGTCGGTTACCTGAAATTTGACTGGTGCGACACAGGCGAGGGCAGGGCGAGCGCAATCGGCGCGAAGCATACGGCACGATTCGCGATGCGCGATGGGCCGGGTGCCGGCGGGGCAGCGCGCTGGCGGCCAGGATGCGGCTTCATGACGGCCCGGATGGCGCCTGGGATGATTAGGGGATCGGCCAGCACGGGAACGCAGGCGTCCCAGAGCTCTGTCCATGGCTTCGGGGCCGGCGGCTTGGCTCACTCTTGCCGCATTAAGGCCGCTTGCTGTTGGCCGAGGCGGCGCTCGAGTGCACTCGGTCGTCCAAGCGCAACCCGCCGGTTCCAATTTTTGCCGTGCCTTACGCCGCATTGGCCGTGCAAGCGGAGCATCGGGCAGACGCCGTGCTCGGTGGGGGCTCGGCGAAACCCAACCCCGGGTCAGACCCAAGGGTCTGACCCTAGCGATTCGGCGTTCCCGTCTGACCCCTGGGCCACTCCTGATCTTGGACCACTGCTTTGCAGCGGCTGCGTGCCGCCGGCGGCGCGTCAGGATACGGGCGGCGGGGGGCGCAGGCGGGACGGCAGCGGGGAGCGTGGCCACAGGCGGGGGCGTGGGTTACGCGGCGTTGGCCACAGCGGTGACCGCTGGGGGGATGGAGGCGGTGCCGCCGACATCGAGATTTGTGGTGTAAATCTGATATCAAGTTGAGCGGCGACGGCGGAGTCGACGCTGCACTGTGGGGGAGTACGCGCTTGTCTCGCGGGGGAGCGCGCGTTTTGCGTGACGAGGCGCTGGGCGTTAGCGCTTACGCTGATGGCATTGCTTGCCTGTCCAAAAGGCCGTCCTGGCCGCAGCTCTGACTAATTCCAAAACTTGGCAAGCCGATAAGAACGCGCAGGCCCGGCTTGATCTTATGGCAATCGTGGCCGGGAGGCGGTGGCGCGGGGATAGAAGAAAGCTGCAAAACGAATAGAAAATCCCGCACGGTGCAAGAAATTCTCCAGCAGGTGTTAGCGGCCTGCAGGAATGTGCGCCTATTCTCCGTCGCAGACCGTGTGCACCGGTACAGCGCGACTTCGATCACCGGAGACATATCCAGCGATGTGCACGCGGGTCGCCTATCTATGCTGCGATCGGGCGCCCGCCGTTCCCCATCACTCACTGTCCAACCTTGCTTTTCATGCGCCGGAGGAGACCTGGCGCAACGGCTGGTACAGCGCCGCAGAGCTGTCCGTCAATGCCGATCTTTCAACAGGTCGGCCTTTTGGGAGCAACTATGAGTAGAAAATCCAATATCGTCATTCCGGCCATGATGGCCGCTCTTTTGGCTGGCTGCGGCAGCGGCACGGAGGGGAGCAGCGGCGCCGAGGGCGGCTCGGCGAAGACTGCTGCCGTCCTCGTCGCCAGCGGTACGCAGGCGGCGGCCAGCTGGAGCAGCGTGAAGTGGGGCGGTGGCGGCTACGTCACGGGCCTCGTCTATCATCCGGTCAACGCCAGCCTGCTGTACGCCCGCACGGACGTCGGCGGCGCCTATCGCTGGAACGCAGCCGACTCCACGTGGACGGCGCTGACCGACGGCCTGGGATTCGGCGGCGCCGAGGGCAGGTACCACGACGTGGAAAGCCTGGCCCTTGATCCCACCAACGACCAGAAAGTCTACATCGTCACCGGCGACACCACGAAGCAGGGCGCCAACGGCCGCCTGTATATTTCCAGCGACCGCGGCGACAACTGGACCTGGGTCAACCTGCCGTTCATGGTAGGCGGCAATGATACCGGCCGCGCCGTCGGCGAACGCCTGAAACTGGACCCCACCAATCCATCGACGATGTTCTACGGCACGCGTACCGCCGGACTGTGGAAGAGTACGGACTCGGGCCAGACCTGGTCCCAGGTCACGTCGCTGTCCACTGCCACGATCGCCGGCAATCCCCCGCCGATCGGCGTCGAGCACCTGATGTTCGACAACTCGGCCGTGGGCACTGGTCAGACGACCTGGATCATGTATGCGGCCATCGCCCCGGACTACGCCAATGCAGCGGGCCTGACGTCGGTGCTGTACAAGTCCGTCAATGGCGGTGCAACCTGGACGCCGGTGCCGGTGCCGACCCAGGCAGCCGGTTTCTACATTCCGCACATGGTGCGTACCAATGACGGCAATTTCTACATCGTCTTCAACAAGAACGCCGGCGAAGGTCCCGCCGGCCCCGGCTATCTCTACAAATTTGGTGGCACCGTCGGCAACGGCAGCTGGACTTTGCTGAGCAGCAGTAACCAGGGCGGCTACGGCGGCCTGTCAGTCTATGGCAGCGGCGCCGGCGCGCGCATCGCGCTGGGCGTGACTGGCACCTGGGGTGAATACGCCGGCAAGCAGGTCGTGCAATTGTCCGACAACGGCGGCCAGAGCTGGCGCGAAATCGAGGCAGGCATGCCGGGAGAAACGGCCTCGGGCTGGGTCGATGATCTGGAGATCGATCCGTCCAACCGCGACCACATCATGCACGTGCATGGCGGCGGCATCGTCGAAACCTGGAATGCGTCGGCGGCCACGCCAAGCTGGACGAACAAGGTCAACAAGCTGGAAGAGACCGCGACGCTGGCCCTCATCACGCCGCCCGCCGGCGCCAGCTACAAGTTCATCAACAGCTCGGGCGACATCGGCACCTGGGTCGATACCGACCTCGCGACCAGGCCGACCAAGGGCCCGATGAACTGGTGGAGCAGCGGCAATTCGGCCGACATGGCCTGGTCCGATCCCCAATACATCGCCGCCGTTGGCGTCGACAATGCCAACAACCATATCGGCGTCGGACACTGGTCCGGCGACGGCGGCAATACCTGGACGAAGTTTGCTTCCCTGCCGGCCGGCGCCGAGGCCGGCACCGACGGCGCGTCCAACGTGGCCGTCACCAGCCGTAACAACGTGATCTGGGCGCCGAACGATGCGGTACCGTCCTACACGACCAATAATGGCGCAAGCTGGAGCGCGACCAACCTGCCGGCGCTGACCCTGATCGGCGGTGCGCCGCGCAGCTATCGCCTGAAGGTGGACCGCAAGAATCCGAACAAGGTCTACGCCTACGATTCGGGCGGCGCATGGTGGAACCAGTGGTCGGATACCGCGCACTTCTGGTACTCGGCGGATGGCGGCCACACGTTCACCGAGCGCACCTCCTTCAAGGCGACCAGCCCGATGGTGACGTTCTTCAGCAATACGTCGATGGCGGTGAACCCAAATGTCGAAGGCGATGTCTGGCTGGCCGACGGCAACGCCCTGTACCACTCGGTCGATGCGGGCGCCACCTGGACCAAACTCAGCGCCTTTTCGTCGATCTGGGGCAGCAATAGCTGGCCGGACGTGCAGGGCGCCACTGCGGTGACCCTGGGCAAGGCGGCGCCCGGCTCGACGTACTCCGCGGCGGTCTATGTGGTGGGGGCAATGAACGGCAAGTGGGGGCTGTACCGCTCCGACGATGCGGGCGCCACCTGGACCCGGTTCAATGACGACGCGCACCAGTACGGCGGGATCTACCACGTAGCCGGCGACTGGAACACCTATGGCCGGATCTACGCCGCCGGCAACGGGCGCGGCGTACTCTACACCAACTAAAGCGGCAGTCACGCTGAACGGAGGCCGCGCGCCTCCGTTTTTCCCTTTGACGAATTTCATTGGATCGGTTGTCCATTTTCGCAATTGCAGTGCGATGCGGGCGTTCCCAGAATACGGGCATCCCTGGTGCATACCTCACATCGCCATGAAATTCAAAAGAATCGCTGCCGCCTGCGCGCTGGCATTGGTCACCTTCAGCACTGCAGGTGCCTGGGCCCAATCGGCGGAAGGCCACCCCGAATGGCCAGGCGCGGGCC
>DASWYX010000451.1:0-10689 GCA_036404755.1 Pseudoduganella sp. | reverse complement strand
ACCTGCGACACGTTGATCGAGATCGTGAAGTCCTGATGGCCGGCGGCGCGCAGCTCGACCAGCTCGCGGCAGGCGGTGTGCATCACCCATTCGCCCAGATCGATGATCAGGCCCGAATACTCGGCGATCGGAATGAAGCGGTCCGGCGACACGAACTTGCCGTCCGGCGTTTGCCAGCGCAGCAGGGCTTCGGCGCCCACCGGCTTACGGGTCAACAGGTCGATCTGCGGCTGGTAGACCACGAACAGCTGGTTCTGGCCGAAGGCCGTGCGCAGCGCATGCATCATGCGCACGCGTTCGCGGATTTCCACGCCCATGCTGCGCGAGAAATAGAAGTGGCCGGCGCGCTGCTGGGACTTGGCGCGCTTCAGCGCGATGTCCGCATCCTTCAGCGCATCGGCGCCGCTGCCATCGTGTTCCGACAGGCGCACCAGGCCGAGCGTGGCGGACAGCTGCACATCCTGGCCTTCGATGCTGAACGGCTTGGCGAACAGCGCGAGGATATTGGCCGGATTGACCTGCGCCGAATCGCCCAGCACGCAGAAGATGTCGCCGCCGATGCGCGCCACCGTGAGCTGCTGGCCAAGGCTGTTCTGCATGCGCGCGGCGACGGAGGACAGCAGCAGGTCGCCGAACTCGTGGCCCAGGGCGTCGTTGGTTTCCGCGAAGTGGTCGAGGTCCACAAGGGACAGCGTGGCTTCCTGCTTGGCGGGGCCGGCCAGCGTGGCATCCAGGATTTCGATCAGGCGCGTGCGGTTCGGCAGCTTGGACAGGTTGTCGTAGAAGGCTGCCGTGTGCAGGTGGGACACCAGCTCCACATTCTCCAGGCCCACGGCCACATTGCTGCAGAAGACATCCAGCAGCCCCTGTTCCAGTTCGCTCGCTTCCTGCGTCACGTCGAGGAAGGCGACGAAGGTGTGGCTGGCCTTGCCCGCGAAATGCAGGGTCACGTAATCCGGGCCATAGATATTGCGGCGCGCGGCCAAGCAGCGCTCCAGCGCTTCATGGACGCGTGGGTCGTCCTCGACCCTCAGCTGCTTGCCGGTCAGGCGGACGAAACTGCCGGCCGTGGCCACGATGACCAGTTCATGCACGCCCGCATCCGGGCATTCCTGGATGCACAGCACCCCATTGGTTTCCTGCGACAGCACGCCCGCAGCCTGGGCCAGCACGCCGGCAGCGAAATTGTGCATGCCGTGCAGCGCCATCAGCTCCGTGCTGGCGGCCAGTATCTTGCTCAGTCCTTCCCGGCTTTCATTGATATTGCGGATCTGCTCATAGGAACGGATCGCCGCCGTCACGGTCGTGAACAGCTTGATGCGCGTGAGCTCGGACTTGGTCTTGTAATCGTTGATGTCGAAATCGCGGATTGCGTCGATCTCCGGCGCATAGCCGGGCTGGCCGGTGCGCAGGATGATGCGCACGTCCGTCAGCTTCAGGGTTTCACGGATATAGCGCACCAGGTGCAAACCGGCGTCATCCTGCTCCATCACGACGTCAAGCAGGATCACGGCGATTTCCTGTTCATGCTGCAGCAGCTCGCGCGCCTGCGCGGCCGAATAGGCGTGCACGAATTCCAGGGGGCGGTGTTGCATGTCCAGATTGCCGAGAGCGAACGTGGTCGTCGAGTGGACGTCCTCGTCGTCATCGATAATCATCACGCGCCAAACGTTGCGGTGAGCTGTAGTGGCTGGCTGAGCGGGGTGCTCTTCTAAGAATACCAGATCATCCTGATCGTCCTTGCCGTGGTCAAGGGGCGTGATCGAAGGGGGCATGTGTCGCTTCTCCAGAGGTCTCGGTGTTCTTTCCGAATTAAGTATATAGCGAATTGTTCAATAGAACGACCATTTAAACAATTTCCAGACGGATAATTGGTTGCAAGATGCAACATACATTTATTGCCGCTCCGGCATGTGGCTGGTTAGGCAAGTTGGAAAACGGTAGAATACGGGGTTCCCCCATCAGATGCGATCACGATATGTCCGGCAATACCTTTGGCAAGCTGTTCACCGTCACCACGTTTGGCGAATCCCACGGTCCCGCAATTGGCTGCGTTATTGACGGCTGCCCGCCGGGACTGCCGCTGTCCGAAACGGATATCCAGCCCGAGCTGGACCGCCGCAAGCCGGGCACGTCGCGCCATGTGACCCAGCGCCAGGAGCCGGATACGGTGCAGATCCTGTCCGGCGTGTACGAGGGCGTTACCACCGGCACCCCGATCGCATTGCTGATCAAGAATGAAGACCAGCGCAGCAAGGACTACGGCAATATCGCCGAGAGCTTCCGCCCCGGTCACGCAGACTACACCTACTGGCACAAATACGGCGTGCGCGACCCGCGCGGCGGCGGCCGTTCCTCGGCGCGCCTGACGGCGCCCATCGTCGGCGCCGCGGCCATTGCCAAGAAATGGCTGAACCACCAGTACGGCACCGAGTTCGCCGGCTGCATGAGCCAGCTGGGCGACATCGAAGTGCCGTTCCAGAGCTTCGAACACGTGCCGGCCAATCCCTTCTTTGCCGCCACCGCGGACGAAGCCCTGATCGCGCGCATGGAAGCGTATATGGACGACCTGCGCAAGGCGGGCGACTCCATCGGCGCCCGCATCGACGTGGTGGCGCGTAATGTGCCCGTTGGCCTGGGCCAACCGATCTACGACAAGCTGGACGCGGATATCGCCTACGCCATGATGGGCATTAACGCCGTGAAGGGCGTGGAGATCGGCGCCGGTTTCGGCTGTATCACCCAGCGCGGCTCCGAGCACGGCGACGAGCTGACGCCGGACGGCTTCGTCGGCAATAACGCCGGCGGCGTACTGGGCGGCATTTCGACCGGCCAGGACATCACCGTGTCCATCGCCATCAAGCCCACGTCCTCCATCCGCACCCCGCGCCGCTCGATCGACAAGCAGGGCAATCCGGTGACGGTGGAAACCTTCGGCCGCCACGATCCCTGCGTCGGCATCCGCGCCACGCCGATCGCCGAGGCCATGCTGGCCCTGGTGCTGATGGATCACGCGCTGATGAACCGCGCCCAGTGCGGCGACGTGAGCGTCTCGACGCCGGACATCGCCAGGAAGTAATGCCCGCCCAGTCATTCGGTTTCGCGCTTTTCCTCTTCTGCTACTACGCATACGCCGGCACCTTCTCAACCTATGCCTCCCTGTTCTTCAAGGGCAGGGGCATGTCGGTGGCGGAAATCGGCGTGCTGATGTCCCTGATCCAGGTGCTGCGCATCTTCGGCCCCAATCTCTGGGGCTATGTGGCGGACCATAGCGAACGCCGCGTCTTCGTGCTGCGCCTGACCGGCTGCCTGGCGCTGACGGCGTTCGCCGGCTTCTACATCGGCTCCACCTTTGCGGCGTACTTTGCCGCCATGGTGATGCTCAATCTCTTCACCAGCGCCCAGGGCCCGATCTGCGAAGCGCTGATGATTTCCGAAATGCGCGGCGACCTTACGCACTACGGGCGCATCCGGCTGTGGGGCTCGATCGGTTTCATCATCACGGTCATGCTGGCGTCCTACGCGATGGACTGGTACGGCACGGAAGCGCTGCTGCCCGTGGCGGGCGCCTTGCTCTTATGTGTGATCGGCGCCGCCTTCCATTTGCGAGAAGTGCCGCGCATCGCGCACGGCGGCGCGAAGCCGTCATTGCTGGCCGTGCTGCGCAAGCGCGAGGTGATCGCTTTCTTTGCGTCGACCGCGCTGATGGTGGCGGCGCACACCTCGCTGTACACCTTCTACTCCCTCTACCTGGAACACCACGGCTACAGCAAGGCCGTCACCGGCGCCATGTGGTCGCTGGGCGTGGTCGCGGAAGTGGCGCTGTTCTACTGGCAGGCGCCGCTGCTGAAGCGCTGGGGCTCGCAGCGGCTGATGTTCCTGTGCTTTGGCGTGGGCGTGGTGCGCTTTGCGCTGATGGGGGCTAGTCCGCATTCGCTGCCCTTGCTGGTGGTGGCGCAGCTGATGCACGCGGCGACTTTTGCCATGCACCATTCATCGTCCGTGATGACCATGCAGCGCTGGTTTGCCGGGCCGCTGCAGGCGAGGGGGCAGGCGCTGTACATCAGCGTGTCCTATGGCCTGGGCGGCACACTGGGCGGCCTGTTCCTGACGAAGTGCTGGGCTGCGATGGGGCCGGAGTCGGTGTATTACGTGGCGTCCGGCCTGGTGGCGGCAGGCGCCGCAGCGGCGGCCCTATCCTTCCGCTGGCAGCGCGCTGCCGCCTGATCAGGCCGCGGTTTTGCTGGCCGGTTCGACCTGGTGGCGGCGCTCGACCGCCTTCATCACCAGCGCACGCATATCGTTCAACAGTGCGAACTCGGTTGGGCTGAGCGAGATCGGCGGGAAGGATTCGTCCCAGTCGCCATACAGGAAGCCTGTCGGTTGGCCGTTGGAGCACAGCGGCAGGATGACGAAGCTGCGCGCGTCCGACAGCGTGCTGCGCCACCATTGCGGCAGCTTGGCGGCGAATTTCGGGTCCTTGGCGTTCTCGATGAAGATCACGCGGTCGCTGTTCAGCGCAGCGTGGAAGACGTTCGGCTCGTAGCTGTCGTCGAATACCATTTCCGGCAAGCGCTCCCGCACGCCTTCGCCGAAAGACATGCGCGCCGCATACTTGCCCTCGCGGCGGTTGCGCACGAAGGCGACGGCGCGCGAGAAGTCGAGTCCCTTGTACACGCTTTCCAGCGCAATCTGTACCATCTGGCCCGGGCTCGCGCTGTCGATGACGTCGCGCATATCGGCCAGGCCGCTGAGGAGCACGTTATTGCCCTGGGCGCGCTGGCGCGTCTTGGCCAGCGCCTTGGCGCGGCGCTCGGCGGGCTTGGACAGCGGCGCGATCGACAGGTCGGCGGCGGCAGCGACTTTGGCCTGCTCGATGGCCAGCGCCAGCTTGTCCGTGCTCACGCCGATCATGCCGGAGTAGCGTTCGGTCAGGCGTTTCACTTCCTCGGCGCCTTCCTCGTCGTCGTGCCAAAGCGCGCCCGCGCACATGGTGGACATCGTGGAAACGCCGGCGATCCAGTCCTCGCGGCTGACCGGCTGGCCTTCTTCCGGCGGCTCCACCACGCGCATGCCAGAGATCAAGTTGGATGGCAAGCCCCAGTGCAGCGCGGCCGCGTGCCCGATCTCCTGCAGCGAAATGCCCAGCAATTCATCGGCCGCGGCATCCTCCCTGCCCACGCCGGCGCGGCGCTGCATCTCGGTCCAGCGCTCCGGCATGTAGAAGGTGACCATCATGCGGCCCAGCGTGTGCAGCATGGAGCACACCACGGCTTCCTCGCCGTGGCGGGACTCGGCGGAGGTCGACACTTCACGGGCGACGATCCCGGCCAGCACGGCCTTTTCCATTTCAATATGCGCCAGCCCCGAATCGGGCGAGGCGACGGACAATTCCTCGATCAGCTTCAGGCCCAGGGCCAGGTGGCCGATGGCGTCCGTGCCCAGCACCAGCACGGCCTTGCTGACCGTGTTCACATGCTGGCCGAACGCCGAGTACATGCCGCTGTTCGCCAGGCGCAGCACCTTCTGCGTCAGCACGGGGTCGGAGAGCACCGTGCGCGCCATATTGAATTCAGATTCGTCCTCGCCGCGCATGGCGCCGAGGATGGCGGTGATGGCCTTGGCGAAGCCGGGCATGTCGCCCTGCTGGCGGGTGCGGTCCCACAGCAGGGACAGGGTTTCTTCGCCCAGCGGGCTGCGCACGGTCGCGCTCATTGCACCACCTGCGGCTGTTCGGCGGCCGGCATCAGCGAAGCGTAGGTACGCTCCTTCAGAGCGGCCAGCGCGGTATGCGGCGCCATCGGCTTGCCGGTCAGGTAGCCCTGGATATACTGGCAGCCGCGCGCCTCGATGTAGCCGTATTGTTCCTCGGTTTCCACGCCTTCGGCCACGACGGACAGGTCCAGGTGTTTGGCCAGGTCCAGCACGGCGTTGCAGATGGCGGCATCCTTCTCGGAATTCGGCAGGTCGCGAATGAAGGTGCGGTCGATCTTCAGCACCGAGATAGGGAAGCGTTTCAGGTAGGCCAGCGAGGAATAGCCGGTGCCGAAATCGTCGATGGCAATGCGCGCCTTGCGGTCGGTCATTTTGCTGAGGATCGTTTCGGCGTGCACCGGATCGATCATGAGCGTACCTTCCGTAATTTCCAGCACCAGTTTTTCGCCTGGCAGGCCGGAGAAAGAAATTGCGTCATCAAGAACATCGAGGAATTTATCGTTTCGGAATTGCCTTGGACTAATATTAACAGAAATATAAAGTGGTCGCTTGGCAACTTCTTCAAACTGTTTTAACTGAACGCAAGCGGATTTCAAAGCCCAGGCGCCCAGCAAATTAATCAGGCCATTGGTTTCGGCAATCGGCACGAAACGGCCCGGCGGAACCATGCCCAGGGTAGGGTGCTTCCAGCGCATCAGGGTCTCGAAACCTTCGATTTCGCGTGTGCGAGCGTCCACGATAGGCTGGTAATACAGCAGGAATTCGCCTTCGCGTACGGCCTGGAACATGGCCGCTTCCAGCGAAATATCGTGCTCAGGGGAGCCGCCGTGGCGTGGGCTGTAGACCACGCAGCGGGCCTTGCCGGTTTCCTTGGCGCGCGACATGGCGGCATCCGCCATCGCCACCAGGCGCACTTCATCTTCCGCGTGCTGCGGATAGACGGAAACGCCGACCGAGGCGCCGACATATATAGTGTGCGAATCGACCTCGAACGGGGATTGCAGGGTGGCCAGCAGGCGCCCGGTCACCAGCTTGATCTGCGCTTCGTTATAAGTGCCGGGGAGGACGGCCACGAATTCATCGCCGCCGACCCGGGCCAGCGTGTCGCTGTCGCGCAGGGTCTTGCGCAGGCGCTGGGCGGCCATGCGCAGCACGGCGTCACCCACCGGGTGGCCGAGGCCATCGTTGACTTTCTTGAAGCTGTCCAGGCCAATGGTGGCGACGGCAAAGCCCTGGCCGGAACGGCGCGCCTGGGCGATTGTCATGCGGATGCGGTCTGACAGCAGCAGGCGGTTCGGCAGCTCCGTCAGCGCGTCGTGCGTTGCCATATGGCGCAGGCGCTCTTCGGTGGCATGCTGGTTGGTCATGTCGCGGCCGACCACCAGCACTTCGTAGGCGCGCGCCGCATTAGGGTAGACCGACAGGCGCAGTTCGTACCAGATATCCCGTTCCGGCGACTTGAAGCGCACTTCGACGCGCACGGCGCCCTTGGCCAGCACCGATTCGGCCAGCGCCGATTTCATGGCCGCCTGGTCCAGGTCGGCGATCAGGTAAAGCAGGGGCTGGCCTTCGATTTCATTGCCACGGCCAAATTGGCTGACGCTGCGGCGATTCGCAAAGAGGACCTGGCCGAGCATATTGAGGCGAAAGACAATGTCGCCGGCCTCTTCAAGCATGATATCCATGTCCTGGCGAGGCGGTTGTAACGGAACTGTCGGTGAGCTGGAAAGCATTGTTGCGCTCTATTCTTTCGCTGGAGTACATACCAGAAAGAAATGTAACACTGAAAGCCCATTAATTACATGAAAAAAAACAATACTTGGCAATGTTTAGGGGAAATTTGTTGTCGCCAGTGGCAAATCTGCCTTTCAAAAGTTCAACTAGTTACTTTAAAGAATTAATTTCCCCAGGCGAACGCTTGCTTAGCAGTGACCATTGGTCTAGCCTTTAATGCAAGCAGACTAACTAAAGAGGGCGAGATGAACCGTTTTGATACCCATGAAGTATTCAACCAGGTCCGGCCTTTCGAAAACGTGAACCTGTTTACTTGCGATGTGGCGCTGCGCGAGGCGCTGGAGCGCGAGGGCGGCGGATCTTCGATGGCGTCGCTGATGGAACTTGGCGCTGATCTTGGCAGTTCGGACGTGCTGGATCTGGCGCGCCAGGCAAACGAAAACCCGCCAAAACTGCGCAATTTCGACGCCAACGGCCGCCGCATCGACGAACTGGAGTTTCATCCCTCCTGGCACAAGCTGATGGAAATGCTGATCGAGAACGGCGCGCACGCCTCGCCCTGGGAGGGCAAGCACCACGGCGCCCAGGTGGCGCGGGCCGCGCGCTACATCCTGTTCGGCCAGGTGGAGAACGGTTCCCAGTGCCCGGTCACGATGACGTATGCCTGCGTGCCGGCGCTGAAGCAGTCGCCCGCGCTGGCCGCGCGCTGGCTGCCGAAAATCCTCTCGCGCGTGTATGACCCGCGTCCGCTGCCGATCGACCAGAAGCGCGGCGCCATCATCGGCATGGGCATGACGGAAAAGCAGGGCGGTTCCGATGTACGCGCCAATACCACGCGCGCCGAGCCGGTACCGCCGTCCGAAGCGCGCGACCTGTTTGGTGGTAGTGGCGACCAGGTGTTCCGCATCACCGGGCACAAGTTCTTCTTCTCGGCGCCGCAGTCGGACGCGCACCTCGTGCTGGCGCAGACGGAGGATGCGGGCAGCGCGGGCTTGTCCTGCTTCCTGATGCCGCGCTTCCTGCCGGACGGCAGCCGCAACCAGATCCGCGTGCAGCGGCTGAAGGACAAGGTCGGCAACCGCTCCAACGCTTCTTCGGAAGTCGAATTCACTGGCGCCTACGGCTGGCTGCTCGGCCAGCAGGGCCGCGGCATTGCGACCATCCTCGAAATGGGCAGCCATACGCGGCTCGATTGCGTGCTTGGCACGGCGGGCATCATGCGCAGCGCGCTGACCCACGCCCTGCACCACGCGCGCCGCCGCAGCGCTTTCGGCAAGCCGCTGGCCGAACAGCCGCTGATGCAGAACGTGCTGGCCGACCTGGCGCTGGAATCGGAGGCGGCCACCGTTTTCGCCATGCGGCTGGCGCGCTGCTTCGATCATATGAACAATCCGGCGGAAGCGATCATGGCGCGCCTGCTGACGCCGGCCGGCAAATACTGGATTTGCAAGCGCGGCCCCGCCTTTGGCGCGGAAGCGATGGAAGTGCTGGGCGGCAGCGGCTATGTGGAAGAGAGCGCGCTGGCGCGCCTGTACCGCGAGCTGCCGGTCAATTCCATCTGGGAAGGGTCGGGCAATGTGATGTGCCTGGACTTGCAGCGCGCGCTGGGCAAGGCGCCGCAGGCGCGCGAAGTGCTGGCGGCCGAACTGGCGCTGGGCGGCCATGGCAATCCGGACTACAACCGCTATGTGGACAGCCTGCTCAATGAGCTTTCCAATGCCCACGGCGACGAATTCGGCGCGCGCGTGCTGGCCGAGCGCATCGTGCTGGCAGTGCAGGCCGCTCTGCTGCTGCGCCATGCGCCGGATTTCGTCAGCTCCGCCTTTGTCGCCACGCGACTGGCGCGCGAACCGGGCGGCGCCTTCGGCCGCCTGCCGGCCGGCACGCAATGCGAGGCCATCCTGCAGCGCGCGCTGATCGAGAACGCGTGACCCACCTGCCGCCCGCCGCCGCAAGTCGGCGGGCGAAGACCATAGACAGCGCTTCCCCTTGGCTGGGATAATGCGGCATACCAACCGTATTCGTACAAAAAACACATGAAACAAGATCCGCGTTTCCCGAACCTCTACATTACCGATCACCCGCTCATTCAGCACAAACTGAGCCATATGCGCGACAAGGCCACGTCCACGCGCACCTTCCGGGAATTGCTGAAAGAAATCACCCTGCTGATGGGGTACGAAATCACCCGCGACCTGCCGCTGACCACGCGCCAGATCGAGACTCCGCTGATGACCATCGATGCGCCTGTGATTGCAGGCCGCAAGCTGGCCGTCGTGCCTATCCTGCGCGCCGGCATCGGCATGAGCGACGGTCTGCTGAACCTGGTGCCGTCCGCCCGCGTGGGTCATATCGGCGTGTTCCGCGACCCGGAAACCCACCAGCCGGTGGAATACCTGGTGCGCCTGCCGGACCTGGTCGATCGTACCTTCATCCTGTGCGACCCGATGGTTGCCACCGGCAATTCGGCCGTGCACGCGGTTGACGTGCTGAAGAAGCGTGGCGTCAGCGATGACCAGATCATCTTCCTGGCCCTGGTGGCGGCGCCGGAAGGCATTGAAGTGTTCCAGAAGTCCCATCCGGGCGTGAAGATGTACTGCGCCTCGCTGGACTCCCACCTGAACGACCACGCCTACATTATTCCGGGCCTGGGTGATGCGGGCGACCGCATCTTCGGGACCAAGTAAGACCATGGCGACCGGTCCTGTCGATCCCGCTTTCCAGGACCGGCTGCAGGCATTGCGCGACAAGTATGCGGCCAGCATACCCGAGCGTTTGCAGGCGGTGGCCGACGCGCTGGCGCTCTGCAGGGGCGCGGGCGAAGGCAGCCAGCACGTTGAACAGCTGCATCACGCCCTCCATTCCATCGCCGGTTCGGCCGGCTCCTTCGGTTTCAAATCCCTCGGCGACGATGCACGCCGCCTTGAGCAGCAAATTCGTGCCCTGATGGGAAAGCAACGTGGATGGGATGGAATTGAGCAGGAAGTGGAGCAACTGTTGCAATTGTCATACAAACAATTCTCTTTGCGGCCGCACGATTGATTTTTCTCAAACGCGGCCATGAAATCTTGTCTATAGTGACACATATGGCCCACGCAGGACCGATGTGCACGAATCGTATTTTTATTTTCACAGATCCGTGTTTTTCGCGCCTGATTGGGTATAATGCGGGATCGTTTAGATTCAGTAGTAACAGCTGGGTTCAAACGATATCACGAGCGAAAGCTCAACTTAACTGTA
>DASWYX010000450.1:0-5398 GCA_036404755.1 Pseudoduganella sp. | reverse complement strand
GGCCTTGATCGGCAGCGTCGAAAAATACGCCGCCGGCCCGCCGCCAACGATGGGCTGGTCCACCAGCTGCTGGCGGCGGTTGTCGCGGATCGGCGCGTCATCGACGTTGATCGCCACGCGCTCGACCGACATGTCCACCCGTCCGCCCGCCTGGCCGACGGCAATCACAAGGTCCGGCCGAACCTCGTCGATGGCGGCGCGAATGACGGTAATCGCCTCACCGAACACGCAAGGCAGCTGCCGCACTTCGACAGCGAAATCCCCTTCGCGCCAGCCTTGCAGCGCGCGCACGGCTTCCCATGCGGGATTGATGATCTCTTGATTGAACGGCTCGAAGCCGGTAAGCAGCACAGTCTTCATAAGAATACATACAGCAGGATGATGTTTACGAACAGCAGCGGCAGCGCGGTCGGTATTTGCGCCTTGATGACCGCGTTCCGGTCAGGCAGATCGAGAAGCGCAGCCGGAATGATATTGAAGTTGGCGGCCATGGGCGTCATCAGCGTGCCGCAGTAGGCGCTGAACATGCCGATGGCCGCCATCATCGCAGGATTGGCGCCAAACTGGTGGACCAGCACGGGAATGCCCACGCCGCCCGCCATCACAGGGAAAGCGGCGAAGCCGTTGCCCATCACGATAGTGAACAGCGCGAGGCCGATACAGTACACCGCCACGGCCACCAGCGGCGATTGCAGGCCGATATAGGACGTGGTCACATGCGCAACCGCCTTGCCGACGCCGGCCTCGCTGAACAGCAGGCCCAGTACGGCCAGCATATGCGGCAGCACCAGCGCCCAGCTCATCGCATCCACCAGGCGGCGAGATTCGCGGCCCGCTTGCAGCGGCGTGGAGCGCGTCAGCCAGCACGCGACGGCCACCGCAATGATGGAGGCGCAACCAAGGCTCGCGAGCGTCAGGTGTTTCTGGTCGAGCAGGAAGCTGCCGTCGATCTTCACATCCTTCAGCAGCGTGGCGCCGATCATCGTCACGGCAGGGATGACCAGCGCCGGCAGGATCAGCTTGTGCTGCAGCCGCGCTGCGCTGGCGCGGCGCGTTTCGTCGGGCAGCACATCCGGCTTGCCGCTGCGGACGCCGCCAAGTCCCGCCAGCAGCGCCATCGACACCATCATCGCGCCCGCCACTGCCGGCGGCAGCACATCGCCGGCCAGGTAGATCACCGCATACAGGGCCCAGAACAGGGACGTCGTCCAGCGCCGCGGATTCGTGCGGTCCAGCGCGGACATCACGGACACCAGCGCCAGCATCACGCCCAGCAGCCAGTAAAAGTATTCGACCCGGATGATCATGGCTTGCGCCCCAGGTAGCGGTCCAGCCGGTGCAGGCGCCAGGCGTGGATGATGAAGGCGGAAATCGCCGTGGGGATGCCCCACATCGCCATATGCAGCGGATTGACCTCGATGCCTTCAGCGCGCAAGATGGTCTGCATCAGCACGATGGCGCCGAAGGCGACGAAGATATCTTCGCCGAAGAACAGGCCAACGTTATCGGTGGCGGCAGCCATGGCGCGGACGCGGTAGCGCTGTTCTTCCGTCAGCTCCGGGTGGCGCTGTTCGGCCGCGCCCTCCGCCATCGGCGCCACCAGCGGACGCACCATCGAGGGGTGGCCGCCCAGCGACGTGAGGCCCAGCGCCGCGCTGATTTCGCGGATGGCGAGATAGACGATCAGCAGGCGCCCCGCCGTCGCCGAATGCACGCGAGCGATCGCGGATTGCGCATATTCGCGCAGGCCGAAGCGCTCCAGCAGGCCGATCGCGGCCAGCGGCAGCAGGTAGATCATCGGCAGGTTGCGCGTCTTGATGAAGGCAGTGCCAAGCGAGGCAAGCAAGTGGTCGATCGGCATGAAGGCCGCGAAGCCAGTGGTGAAGCAGGCGGCGGCGACGACCAGCACGGGATGCAGCCGCAGCAGGAATCCGAGAACGATGACGGCTACGCCGAGCAGGGGCCAGAGGTTTGGATGCATGCGCACATCTTACGCCGACTGCAGCGCACACGGACGAAAAAAAACGCCCGCGCGATGGCGGGCGTTTCCTGCTGATCGCTTGACGATCAGAAGTTCGCCTTGAGCTGCACACCGTAGGTGCGCGGTTCGTTGACGATACCGGTCAGGTTGTTGAAGTCGATCGCGGCGATCAGCTGCTCGCGGCCGGTGATGTTGCGGCCGTAGGCGGCGATTTCGTACTTGCCGTCTGCCCACTTGTAGCCGACGCGCAGGCCGCCTTCCAGCAGGGACTTGGCCTTGTATTCCTTCGCTTCGTACAGGAACATATTGTACTTGTCGCGGTAGGACCAGTCGGTGTAAGCATAAGCTTCGCCATTGCCAACCGGATGGCTGTAGCGCAGGGTGAAGTTGCCGACCCACTTCGGTGCGCGTGGCAGCGGGTTGCCGTCGATCAGGGCGGCGCCGGAAGCGTTGCGCGGGTTGGTCACGGTGCAGCCGTTACCGCAAGGGACCACGAACAAGTTCGGGTCCTTGATTTCGGTATCGTTGTAGCTTGCGCCCACGGTCATGCGCAGGTCTTCGGTGATGATGGTCTGCAGATCCAGTTCGAAGCCCTGGCCTTCAGCCTTGTCGGCGTTGATCAGGCGGTTCTGGTTCACGGCGCCCGAACCTGCGGTCAGCTGCAGATCCTTCACGCGGTACTTGAACACGGTCGCGGACAGGCGTGCGCGCTTGTTCAGGAAGTCCTGCTTGATACCCACTTCGCCGGACAGGTTCTTCTCGGAGTCGCCCACGGAGATGGTGTCGCCGAACAGCACGCGGCCCTGGATGGACGGCGCGCGGTAGCCGGTCGCCACGCGGCCGTACAGGTTGGTGTCCTTGTTCAGCTCATAGGTGGTGCTCAGGTCCCAGCTGACGTTGGTGTCTTGCGGATGGGTGGTCAGAGGACCAACGTTCTTGCCGCCGAACGGAGTCAGGGTACGGGCTGCGACGAAGTCCTTCTTGTCGTCGGTGTAGCGGATACCGGCGCGAACCTTCCACACGTCGGTGATGGCGTAGTTGGCGGAGCCGAACACTGCGTAGGAACGCGAGTTCTGGGTCTGCTGGGCGTAGCCGTTGATGACGCCGCCGCCCAGGGTGTCGAAGTTGAAGGACTCGACGGTGATGTCTTCCTTGAAGTAGTAGACACCGGCGGTCCACTGCAGGCGGTCCTTGGTGTTGGACTCGACGCGGAATTCCTGGGAAATCTGCTTGTGGTCCGGCAGGCCGTCGGCGGTTTCGGAAGTGAACGGGATGAAGGCTGGCGCCGGACCGGAGGTCGCGCCCACGCCGTAGCCGCCGTCCACGTCCGCGCGGCTGTAGAACTTGGCCTTTTCGTAGCCGGTGATCGAGTGCAGCGTGTAGCCTGGCAGGTCGTAGCGCAGGGTCAGGCTGGAACCGGTCACTTTCAGCTTCTGGACGTTGAAGCCGTCGGTCGGGTAAGAGCCGTAGTCGAAGTTGTCGACCAGCTCATTGGTGCCCTTCTTGATGATGCCGGCGCGGAACAGGGTCGCGCTGCCGTCCATATCACGGTGGTGGATATTGAACAGGGCGCTGAATTCCTTGGTCGGCTTGAACAGCACCTGCACGCGGGCGGCGTTGTCCTTGTAGCCTTCGAAGTCCTGGGTGCCGGTGATGCGCGGGTTGTGCACGCGATCGTCGCGGGACTGGGACTGCAGCGAGACGCGGGTGGAGATCATCTCGTTGATCGGCATATTGAACGCGCCTTCGGCGTTGAACACACCATCCTTGCCGAAGCCGGCGGAAACATTGCCTTCCTGCTTGTTGCTCGGCTTGACGGAGTCGTACTTGATCACGCCGGCCGGGGAGTTACGGCCGAACAGGGTGCCTTGCGGGCCGCGCAGCACTTCGATCTGTTCCACGTCGAAGACCGGGAAGCCTTTCAGCATCGGGCTTTCCTGCACCACGCCGTCGTACACCAGGCCAACCGGCTGGGAAGCGTTCAGGTCGAAGTCAGTATTGCCCAGGCCGCGGATATAGAAACGCGGGAAGGAACGGCCGAAGTCGGACTCGACGTTCAGCGACGGGGTACGGCCGGACATGAAGCGGATGTCATCGCCGCCGGCGGTCAGCACGTCCAGTTTCTCGCCCTTCATGGTCGAGATGGACATTGGCACTTCTTTAATGTTCTCGGCGCGGCGGTTCGCGGTAACAATCACGGTTTCCAGCTGGCCAGACACTTTTTGCTCTGGCTGGGTGGTGTCCTGTGCCAGTGCCGGGAAAGCGCTCGCTACGGCGATCGCCATCAAAGTGTACTTAATGGTGGTGTTCATTGATATATATGTCCAATCTTTATTTAAAAGTAAAGGAATTGTGATTTTTAAGGGCGAATCCTAGCACGTGTAAGACTGTCGGAAAATTACCGAGAGCAACCACCTATTAAGACGTTAGCGATATAAATAAGAAAGAAAAAACGTATTTGTCATACATATAAGGCGTACTGCATAGTACTGAGCGAAGATTTACCCCGGTAAGAGACGCGAAACCGATATTGACAATTCGATACTTGATTAAAAATTAGTCAGGTAATCTTTAAGCAAAATTGTATGAATCGTTGTTACGAGGCGACAGCCGGTATGACAATAAATTTCCAGATGGAAATTTCTTTTTGCGCCGCAGTATAAGAAAGACTGGCCGAAGGTGGATGAAGGGCCCGCAAAAACTATACAATAGCGAACCTCCAGGAGTGTCTACATGAAAATCAAACAACTTAGCATGATGATCGCCGCTTTTGCGGTCGTAGCCAGCGCATCCGCGGCCGACCCGAAACTGGGCATCGTCTATGATGCGGGCGGCAAGTTCGACAAGTCCTTCAACCAGTCCGCCTTCGAGGGAGCGTCGCGCTTCTCCAAGGATACTGGCATCAAGTTCATCGAAGTGCAGGCTTCCAGCGACACGCAGGCCGAGCAGGTGCTGCGCGGCCTGGCCCGCAAGAACCTGGACCTGATCGCCTCCATCGGCTTTGCCCAGACGCAAGCGGTGCAAAAGGTCGCGAAGGAATTCCCGAAAGTGCGTTTCGTGCTGATCGACGGCGTTGCCCAGGGCAATAACGTCAATTCCGTGACGTTCAAGGAAGAAGAAGGCTCCTACCTGGTGGGCGTCGCGGCTGCGCTGGCATCCAAGACCAAGAAGCTGGGCTTCATCGGCGGCATCGACATCCCGCTGATCCGCACCTTCGCCTGCGGCTATGCGCAAGGCGCGAAAGCCACCGACAAGAAATCGGAAGTGTTCTCCAATCTGGTAGGCACTACTTCGGCCGCCTGGAATGACCCGGCCAAGGGCGGCGAGCTGGCCCGCTCCCAATTCGACCGCGGCGTGGACGTCGTGTTTGCCGTGGCCGGCGGCTCCGGCCTGGGCGTGCTGCAGACCGCCAAGGAA
>DASWYX010000449.1:0-8475 GCA_036404755.1 Pseudoduganella sp. | reverse complement strand
GAAGACGGCGCCGATGCGGCGGCGATCTGCAGGAATTTCTCGTTGTCGATCTCGCCCGCGGCCAGGCGGCGGCGGCCCTTCCAGATCGCGGCGCCGGAACCGACCAGCTCACCATCGAGCCAGCCATCGAGCATCGGACCGCCGGACAGCACGATGGCCGGGATATTCACGGTGGATGCGGCCATGATCTGCGATGGCGTGGTCTTGTCGCAGCCGGTGGTCAGCACCACCGCATCGATCGGGTAGCCGTGCAGGATCTCGACCAGGCCCATATACGCCAGGTTGCGATCGATCGCCGCGGTAGGACGGCGGCAGTTCTCGAAGATCGGATGCAGCGGGAACTCCATCGGAATGCCGCCCGCATCGCGGATGCCGTCGCGCACGCGCTTGGCCAGTTCCTGGTGGATGCGGTTGCAGGGGCTGATGTCGCTGCCTGATTGCGCGATGCCGATGATGGGGCGGCCGCTGCGCAGCTCTTCCGGCGTGATGCAATAGTTCATGAAGCGCTCGAGATAGAGCGCGGTCATGTCGATGTGGTCGGGATTGTCGAACCAATCCTGCGAACGGTAACGGCGGGTGTTGCTCATGCTGCGTTCCTGTTGAAAAGGGGTTGCGGCAGGCCAGGCACGTCCACGCGGAAGGTGAACACGCCGCCTGCCAGCGGATACTGGGCGCGCTCCGCGTCGCTCAGGCCTTTCCAGGCCGTGGTCGCGAAGACCGTGCGCAGGTCCTTGCCGCCAAAGGCGATCTTGGTGATATTGGGGCAGGGCATCCTGACCGTGGCGGACAGCGTGCCGTCCGGCGCATAGCAGTCGATGCGGTGGCCGCCGAACATGGCGATCCACACATTGCCCTGCGAGTCGACGGTGCTGCCGTCCGGGTGGCCGGGGGCTGCCGTGCGCACGAACACGCGCTTGTTGGACAGGCTGCCGTCGGCCGACTTGTCGAAGGCGTACACCACCTTGCCCAGCGTGTCGGTATGGTAGAAGGTCTTGCCATCCGGGCTGGTGGCCGGGCCATTGGTGATGACGATGCCGCTGTCCTTCTGCTGCAGGCCGCGCTTGTCCAGCCGGTACAGGGAGCCGGTAGGCGCTTCCTCGGCGTTGTCCATGGAACCGAACCACAGGCGGCCTTCGGCGTCCACGCCGCCGTCATTCAGGCGGTTGCCCGGAATCGCGGTTTCCAGCGCCATCATCGGGCGGAAGCCCAGTTCCGGCGTGAACTGCATCAGCTGGCCGGGCAGGCCGCAGACGAAGCCGCCGCCTTCCACCGGCAGGGCGAAGCCGATTTCGCCCGGCGCATCCCAGCTTTGCTGCCCGCTGCCGTCTTCATTGACGCGGTGCAGGCGCTGGCCCTTGATGTCCACGAAGTAGAACGCGTTGTCGGCGGCGTGCCAGACCGGCCCTTCGGCCAGCTTGGCGCCGACGTTCCAGATGCAGCCAGGGGCGCTCATGAACCGTACCAGCCTGCGTCGACGAAGTAATCGCGGCCGGAACAGCGGCCGGCATTGTCCGACGCCAGGAACAGCGTCAGCGCGGCCACGTCTTCCGGCAGCACGCGCTCAGGCAGGCATTGTGCCGACAGGATTTGCGCTTCCTGTTCCGGCGAGTACCACAGGGCCATCTGGCGCGCAGTCTGGATCTGGCCCGGCACGATGCAGTTGACGCGGATGCCGTCGGGGCCCAGGTCACGGGCCAGGCCGCGGGTCAGGCCTTCAATGGCCGCCTTGGCGGTCATGTACAGGGTCAGGTTGCTCAGCGCCAGATGCCAGGAGATGGAACCGAAGTTCAGGATCACGCCGCCGCCGGCTGCCTTCATGCCGGGGGCCACGGCCTGGGCGCAGAAGAACTGGTGGCGCAGATTCACGGCCAGGCTGTCGTCCCAGTACTTGGCGGTCACGTCTTGCACATTGTGGCGATTGTCGTTGGCGGCGTTGTTGACCAGGATCTGGGTGGCGCCCTGCTCGTTCTCGATTTGCGCGAAGACGGCGGTGACGGCGTCCAGGTCGGTCAGGTCGCAGCGGATGTACCTGGGCGCGTGTTTTTCAGCGGCCAGGCTGGCGGCCAGGGCTTGCGATGCCTCGTCCTGGATGTCGAGGAACACGACCTGGGCGCCCTGTTTCACGAAGGCTTCCACGATGGCGGCGCCAATGCCGGTGCCGCCGCCCGTGATGACCACGCGCTTGTCCGCGAGGTTGGGATAGGTGGCGTACACCAGGGGTTTTCTTGCTTCGGTCATGTTTTTTATTCTCCTGCCGCGATGCCGCGGCGTGCCAGGTTGCTGTAAAGGGCGCGAACGCCGAAAGTCCATGGCGCGATCTGGTCGCTGCGCTGGACATGGTTGATCAAAGCACCCAGCGATGGGCTGCTGATGGTGACGCGGTCACCCATGTGGTGGGTGAAGCCCGCACCTTTGGCGCCACGGTCCTTGATCGGCGAGAACATGGTGCCGAGGAAGAGCATGAAGCCGTCCGGATACTGGTGATGCGCGCCGGCGGTCTGGGATACCAGGTCCAGCGGGTCGCGGCTGATTTCCTTCATGCGGCTGACGCCATCGAGTACGAAACCGTCGTCCGCGCCTTCGATGGTCATGCGCACTTCCGCGCTGCGCACGCTGTCGATGGTGAAATTGCCGTCAAACAGGCGGATGAAGGGGCCGATCGAGGTGGAAGCGTTATTATCCTTGGCCTTGCCCAGCAGGAGGGCGCTGCGGCCTTCGATGTCGCGCAGGTTGACGTCGTTGCCCAAGGTGGCGCCCACGGTTTCGTGGCGGCTGTTCACGGCCAGCACGATTTCCGGCTCGGGATTGTTCCACTCGGAAGCCGGGTGCAGGCCGACATCGGCACCGAAGCCGACGGCGGACATGGGCTGCGACTTCGAGAACACTTCGGCAAACGGGCCGATGCCCACTTCCATGTACTGCGACCATGCGCCGCGCGCCTGGAATTCCTTCTTCAGCTTTTCCGCGTCTTCCGAGCCGGGCTTGATGGACGAGAGGTCGGCGCCGATGGTGGACAGCAGTTCGGCGCGCAGCGCATCGGCGCGCGCCGGATCACCGCCGGCCTGCTCTTCGATCACGCGTTCCAGCAGGCTGACGGCAAAGGTCACGCCGCAAGCCTTGATCGCCTGCACGTCGCAGGGAGCCAGCAGGCGCGGGCCATCCTTCTCGCCGGACAGGCTGGCTTCGATCAGCGCTTCCACGCTGCCCAGGTTCTCGCCCTGCACGCTGCGCACGAAGTCGGCCACGTCGCTGCGGTCCAGCAGGTCGGCCATGATCGGCGCCTTGGCGGTGATGTCGATGATCTGGCCTTCGCGCACAACGACCACGCAAGGGCCGTCGATGTCGCCGCCGCGCCAGATGCGGCCAACCAGCAAAGCGCTGCCCAGGTCCTGCGGCAGGCAGGAAGATGCGGTAACGGGTTTCATATGTCTCCTTGGTTTCTGGTTTTGTTTATCGGCCAAGGCTTGGCAGCTTGGGCGAGTACTTCCATCCCGGCACCAGGTACTGCATGGCCATCGCGTCATCACGCGCGCCGGTGCCGACTTTCTTGAACAACTCGTGCGCCGCTTCGATGCGGTCCATGTCCGGCTCGATGCCCAGGCCCGGCCTGTCCGGTACGGCGACTTCGCCGCCCACGATCTGCAGCGGTTCCTTAGTCAGCCGCTCCTGGCCTTCCTGCCAGATCCAGTGGGTGTCGATGGCGGTGATCCGGCCCGGCGCCGCGGCAGCGGCGTGGGTGAACATCGCGAGCGACACGTCGAAATGGTTGTTGGAGTGCGAGCCCCAGGTCATGCCCCATTCCTCGCACAGCTGCGCCAGGCGCACGGAGCCCTGCATGGTCCAGAAGTGAGGATCGGCCAGTGGAATGTCGACGGCGCCCAGCAGGTGGGAGTGGGCCATCTGGCGCCAGTCGGTGGCGACCATATTGGTAGCGGTCTGGATGCCGGTGGCGCGCTTGAATTCGGCCATGATTTCGCGGCCGGAGTAGCCGTCTTCCGGACCACACGGGTCCTCGGCGTAGGCCAGCACGTGGCCCTGGCCGCGGCAGACGTCGATCGCTTCGCGCAGGTTCCAGGCGCCGTTCGGGTCCAGGGTGACGCGGGACTCGGGGAAGATCGCCTTGATGGCCTTCACCGCTTCCAGCTCGTCATGGCCGCGCATCACGCCGCCTTTCAGCTTGAAGTCGCGGAAGCCATATTTCTCGGCCGCGGCGGCGGCCTGCTCGGCGATGCCTTGCGGCGTGACCGCCTCGCGGTGGCGCGCCGCATACCAGCCGCTCTGGCCGTCGCCGGACAGGTAGGGCAGGTCGGTCTTGCTGCGATCGCCGATATAGAACAGGTAGGCGAGCATGGGAACGGTAGCGCGCTGCTGGCCGGAGCCAAGCAATTCGCACACCGGCACGCCGAGGTGCTGCCCCAGCAGGTCGAGCAGGGCGGCCTCGATGGCCGTCACCACGTTTTCCAGGCGCAGGTTGATTTCGTGCGGCTGTTTCAGCACGGCCGCTTCCGCTTCGGACGTGACCTGGTGCTGCATGCCGCCGCGGTTGCCGGCGATGGATGCGCGCACGGCATTCAGGGTACGGTTGAAGCGGCCGATCTCGGTGCCTACCACGCGTGGAATCGAATTTTCAAGCGCGCGGTTGATGCCGGCGCCGCCTGGCACTTCGCCGATACCGGTGTTGCCGGCGCTGTCCTTCAACAGCACCAGCGTGCGGATGAAGTAGGGAGCATGCGCGCCGCACAGATTGAGCAGCATGCTGTCGTGACCCGCTACCGGGATCACCCGCATTTCCGTTACCAGGGGAGTGCCTCCGCTCCTCTGGTTTGTTGCGTGTACCATTTGATTATCCTAAAATGAATAGCGCTACCATTTCTCAAGTGTGAGGTATTTATGCGGGCAAGTCAACAGATGTTATGTGCGTCAATGGCAGTACTGGCGCTGGGTTTATGCGGCACTGCAGCAGCAGCTCAGCCGTTGCATTGGGTCACCTCGTGGGGTTCTGCGCAGATGGTCGTGGAACCGCAGAATGAATTGCCCGCCGCCGCCTGGAAGGAGGGCAGCCTGCGCCAGATCGTGCATACGACGCTGGGCGGCAAGATGTTGCGGGTACGCGTCAGCAATGTGCACGGCACCACGCCGCTGGTGATCGATGGCGCCAGCATTGCCCGCGCCCTGAAGCTCGGCACGCCGGACGTGGAGCCTTCATCGCTGCGCCAGCTCACGTTCGGCGGCAGCACCAGCGTGGCGGTGCCTCCGGGCGCCGAGTATTACAGCGACAGCGTGTCGCTCGAACATGCGGCCGGCGCCGACCTGGCTGTTACGCTCTACTTCAAGGATGCCCCGGCGCGCCAGACCGGCCACCCGGGCTCCCGCACCACCAGCTTCACGCTGCCGGGCCGCCAGGAGATGGCCGCGAGCTGGCCGGAGGCGGGCAAGGTCACCCGCTGGTATGCCATCACCGATATCGAAGTGCAGGCCCCACGCAATATTGGCGCTTTGGTCACGGTCGGCGATTCGATCACGGACGGCTACGGCGCCACCACGGATGCGAACAACCGCTGGCCGGACTTCCTGGCCGCGCGCATGGCGAAGGAGGGCGTGAAGATGGGCATCGTCAACGCCGGCATCGGCGGCGGCCGCATGCTGCTGGATGGCCTGGGCCCGAACCTCGCGTCCCGTTTCGAGCGCGATGTGCTTGGCCGCAGCGGCGTGACGCACGCCCTGGTCTTCATCGGCGTGAACGATATGGGTGGCCTGCACCGCGCCGGCAAGGATACGCTGGAAGCCAGGCAGCAAATGCTGGAGGATCTGAAGCAGGCGCACCGCCAGATCGTCGAGCGCGCCCACGTGCGCGGCGTCTGCGTGATCGGCGCCACGGTAACGCCTTACGCCGGCAGCGACTATTACAAGCCGGGCCCGGACAATGAAGCAGACCGCGTCGCGCTGAACCAGTGGATCCGCACCTCGGGCGTGTTCGATGGCGTGGCCGATTTCGATGCCGCCCTGCGTGATCCGGCGGCGCCCGACCACCTGCGCAAGGATGTCGATAACGATGGACTGCACCCGTCCATCGCGGGCTACCAGCAACTGGCCAACGCATTTCCGCTGGCGTCGCTGCGCCAGTGCAAGGCAGCAAAATAATTTATAACGTACGCCGGGCACTGACCGGGCGACGCATCCTCAGGAGACTTGCATGACCCTTATCCGACGCGCCATCGCCGGCGCAGTCCTGGCGCTTACCGTCGCCACATCCGCCCAGGCTCTCGGGCAGAAACCCTTCATCAGCACGCAGCGCCCGGCGGCAGCCAGCTTCGCACTGGCGGAGAACGGCCGCGTGGCCACGATCTTTGTCGACGGCGCCGATTACGCGGGCGTGCTGCGCGCAGCGGCCAGCCTGCAGGGCGATATCGAGCGCGTAACCGGCAAGCGTCCGGCGCTGGAGCGCAGCGCACCGAAAGGCGGCGACGTGGTCATCGTCGGCACGCTGGGCAAGAGCACACTGATCGACGGCCTGGTGGCGGCGGGCAAGCTGGATGCGTCCGCGATCAAAGGCAAGTGGGAAGGCTGGCAGGTGCAGACCGTCGCCAACCCGATGCCGGGCGTGGATCGCGCGCTGGTGGTCGCGGGCAGCGACAAGCGCGGCACCATCTACGGCATATATGAAATCTCCGAACAGATCGGCGTATCGCCCTGGTACTGGTGGGCGGACGTGCCGGCCAGGCAGAGCAAATCGCTCTATGTCTCCGCTGCGCAGGCGGTCAGCGATGCGCCCGTGGTGCAGTACCGCGGCATTTTCCTGAACGACGAAGCGCCTGCGCTGACGGGCTGGGTGAAAGAGAAGTACGGCGGCTACAAGCACGGCTTCTATGAAAAGGTGTTTGAGCTGATCCTGCGCCTGCGCGGCAATTACCTGTGGCCGGCCATGTGGGACGCCGCCTTCTATGATGACGATCCCCTCAACGGCAAGCTGGCGGACGAATACGGCGTAGTGATGGGCACCTCCCACCACGAGCCGATGACGCGCGCCCAGCGCGAGTGGGCGCGCTACGGCAAAGGCCCTTGGGACTACCACCGCAACGAGGCCGTGCTGAAGGACTTCTGGAAGACGGCCGTGGAGCAGCGCAAGGACCTGGAGAAGGTCGTCACGATCGGCATGCGCGGCGATGGCGACGAGCCGATGTCCGAAGAATCCAACGTGGCGCTCCTGGAAAAGATCGTGGCCGACCAGCGCGCGATGCTGTCGCCCGGCACCACGCAATTGTGGGCGCTGTACAAGGAAGTGCAGGAGTATTACGAGAAGGGCATGCGCGTGCCGGACGACGTGCTGCTGCTGTGGTGCGACGACAACTGGGGCAATATCCGCCGCCTGCCGACGGCCGAGGAACGCAAGCGCCCCGGCGGCGCTGGCGTTTACTACCACTTCGATTATGTGGGCGGCCCGCGTTCCTACAAATGGGTGAACGTAACGCCGCTGCCGAAGATCTGGGAGCAGATGCACCTGGCGTGGCAGTACAAGGCGGACCGCATGTGGATCGTCAACGTGGGCGATTTGAAGCCAATGGAGGTGCCGATTGAGTTCTTCCTGTCCTACGCCTGGAATCCTTCTGCCTGGCCGGCCGAGCGCCTGCCGGAATACCTGAAGCTGTGGGCGGCGCGCGAGTTCGGCGCCCAGCAGGCGGACGAAATTGCCGACCTGGTGGCCAAGTACGTCAAATACAATGGCCGCCGCAAGCCGGAGCTGCTGGAGCCATCGACCTATAGCCTGGTCAACTACAACGAGTCCGCGCGGGTGGTGGGCGAGTACAAGGCTTTGGCCGCGCGCGCCGAGAAGGTGTATGCCGCGCTGCCTGCGTCGCAAAAGGATGCTTTCTTCCAGCTGGTGCTGTATCCGATCAAGGCTGGCTCGGTGGTGAATGAACTGTATGCGACTGCAGGCCTGAACAAGCTGTATGCGGTGCAGGGACGCTCGTCGACCAATACGCTGGCGGCGCGGGCGCGCGAGCTGTTCGCGCAGGACGAGGCGCTGGTGGCGCAGTATCACGCGCTGGGCGGCGGCAAATGGAACCATATGATGTCGCAGGCTCACCTGGGCTATACCTACTGGAACCAGCCGACGGTGAATGTGATGCCGCCCGTATCTGAAGTCCGTCTGCTCAAGGGCAGCGATATGGGCGTGGCGGTGGAGGGCAATGAGTATGCGTGGCCGCGCTGGCAGGTCAATGAGCTGAGCGTGCCGGCGCTGGATGCCTTTGAGCGCAAGCCGCGCTTCTTCGATGTGTTCAATCGCGGGCAGAAGCCGTTCGCTTTCAGCATTACGTCGGACCAGCCGTGGGTGGTGCTGAGCAAGACATCCGGCACCGTGGACCGCGAGGAGCGCATTACGGTGGATGTGCGCTGGGCGGATGTGCCGGCGGGGACCAGGACTGCCACGCTGACGGTCAATGGGCCGAATGGGCAGAAGATGCCGGTGCGCGT
>DASWYX010000448.1:0-3785 GCA_036404755.1 Pseudoduganella sp. | reverse complement strand
ATGATCAGGATGTGGAAGATCGCCCAGATCGAGTTGGCGACCACGCCGAACGGGAACGTGATCCACGAGGCGAACAGACCGGCGATCAGCATGAAGACGAGCTCGCCGGCGTACATGTTGCCGAACAGTCGCATCGCCAGGCTCACCGGCTTGGAGAGCAGCTCGACCAGGTTCAGCGCGAAGTTGGGGATCCACAGCAGCGGGTGCTTGCCGAACGGCGCGGTGAACATCTCGTTCATGTAGCCGCTGAAGCCCTTGGCCTTGAAGCTGTAGAAGATGATCAGCACCAGCACCGTCTGCGACATCGCGAAGGTCATGCTGGTGTCGGCCGTGGGCACGGCACGAAAATGGCCGATGCCGAACTTCTCAGTAATCCAGGGCAGCAGATCGACCGGCAGCAGGTCCATCGCGTTCATCAGGAACACCCAGACGAATACGGTCAGGGCCAGTGGGCCGAGCACGCGCCGATCACCGTGGAACACGTCCTTGACCTGGCCGTCGACAAACTCGAGCACGATCTCGACGAACGCCTGGCCCTTGCCCGGCACGCCGGCGGTGGCCTTGCGCGCCTTCATCCAGAACCACAGGCAGAACAGCACGCCGAGCACCAGCGACCCGGTAATCGAGTCGATGTGTACCGCCCAGAAGCCCTCCGGACTGGCGTGCGGAGTCAGGTGCTTGAGGTGGTGGGAGATGTATTCGGTAAGACCGCCCTGCGGCTCGCTTGCCATGTGTCAACCCTTGAATCGAAACGCCAGCAGATGAACCGCGTAAGCAGCCGCCAGCCCCGTGATGGCGGCCAGCGGCGGCAATCTCATTTGGACCAGGATCATGCCCATCCCTCCGATGACCACGATCCATTTGAGGACCATGCCCATCAGCAGACGGCCCAGCGCCATGCCCGCCCCATGCATCCCGGCGAAGGCCCGCGCGCCAAGCAGCGCGTTGCCTAGCGCCACCACGAGGGCGCCTGCAGCGGCCGCCAAGGCTTCACGACGCCCCTGCACGAGGAAGACGAGACCGACCAGCGCTGCCACCCCGACCTGACACATCACGATGCGCAGGGCCAGGCGGCGACCGGAGGCTAGACTGTTGAGCACGTGTGTTCCCGCGCGGTTTCGCACCAGGCGTCACCCTTGCAGCAACGGGCCACGATCCAATCCGCAAAAGTATATCAGCCGGTCATTTGGACGGACAAGCCGCACGGCTGCGACATCTTGTCGTGCGGGCGTTGGCGTTCACTTTTCGGGTGGCGCAAGTTCCTGCCGACGTCTGCAAAAAAAGAAGGCCGGACATGGAAGTCCGGCCCAGAGAGCGCGTCCCGGCGGGGAGGGTGATGGGGACGCGGGCAGAAGCCTTACTTCGCGGCCGCCTTGCGACCGTTCGCAACCGTTGCCGCGACTGCATCATTGGCAGCCTGCAGCGGCTGCACCAGGGAGCCGAGCGATTCGGCGGTCTGCCGACCGACGGCCACGAGGCCCTGGGTCAGGACCACAGCCTGTTCGGCCTGCGCGCGACCCAGCGCCACGCCCTTGTCCCACAGTCCACTCAGGCCATCGGCATCGCGCATTTCACCTGCGGCGAGCAGAAACTCGGCGGCCGAACGGGACTGCTGTTCCAGCGCGCCCAGTTGCAGGCCAGCTGCCTGCTCCAGGCCCTTGAGCACAAGCGCCTGCGCCTAGAAGGCGTTGTCGGCGAACTGCCTGGCATAGGCAAACACTTGGGTATCGATCTGCTGCGTCATGACTTGTCCCTCGCGGGAGTGGGAGTGGAGCAAGCCTAGCAGGAGATTTTGTGCAATGCAACATCAAAGAATGTCTAAGATCTCTACTAGCTTAGAGCCGGTCACCTTGCGCTGCGTCAGAAGCTGGTCCGGCTGCAGCTGGCCCCCGACGTGCAGGTTTCGTGCACCACCACCCTGTCCAGTCCGGGCAGTCGCGGTTCCAGGCGGCGAAAAATCCAGCGCGCCAGCGTCTCGCTGGTAGGGTTGTCCAGCCCTTCGATTTCGTTGAGGTAATGGTGGTCCAGTTGCTCGAACAACGGCGCGAAGGCCGCCTTGACGTCGGCAAAGTCCATCAGCCAGCCCATGGTCGGATCGGGCTCGCCTTCGACGTGGATTTCGATGCGAAAGGAGTGCCCGTGCAGCCGTGCACACTTGTGCCCGGCCGGCACGTTGGGCAGCCGGTGCGCCGCTTCGATCTGGAACACCTTATGGATATGCATGGCGAGCCATTGTAGGACTGGCCCATCGCACCGCTCTCGGGGCCAAGGGACTGGGAACGGGACGGCTGCGGCGTCGCTAGCGCGTGGTGGCTATGGGTGGACTCGAACCACCGACCCCAGCATTATGAGTGCTGTGCTCTAACCGGCTGAGCTACATAGCCAAGGGGCATCGCTGGCAGGGCGCGCCAACGGAGCCCGGCAGTGTAATTGGCGGGCCGGGCCGGTTCAAGCCTCTTCGCTTTCCTGCGTCGCGCGCGCTATGGTTGAACCGCGCCGAAGCCGCTGTAGTCGCGGCATGCCGGCCAGGAGGCGACATGATCGACGCGGATGGCTATCGCCCGAACGTAGGCATCGTGCTGCTCAACGGCGATGGTCGGCTGTTCTGGGCACGGCGCGTCAACCACGACGGCTGGCAGTTCCCCCAGGGCGGCATGCACAGTGACGAAACGCCGCTGGAGGCGATGTACCGCGAGCTGGCCGAGGAAACCGGGCTGGCGCCCGAGCACGTCGAGGTGATCGCCAGCACGCGCGGCTGGTTGCGCTACCGACTGCCCCATCGCTACGTACGCCACCACCAGCACCCGACCTGCATCGGCCAGAAGCAGGTATGGTTCCTGTTGCGCCTGGTCGGCGGAGAAAACGCGCTCAAGCTCGATGCCTGCGACAAGCCCGAGTTCGACATCTGGCGCTGGGTCGACTTCTGGTATCCGGCCGACCACGTGGTCAATTTCAAACGTCAGGTCTACGAGCGCGCGCTACGGCACTTCGCACCGCTGGTGGAGCAGTTGCTGAGCGTCCAGCTCGGCGCCCAGCCGCGCACCGCGGGGAGCAACGGACCGGGTAGCCGCGCAGTCGCCTGAACGGTCGAGCCGGGTCTTGTTGACAATCATTCGCATTCGCGCTGGAATGCGCGCCATGTACATCTGCCTCTGCAATGCAGTCACCGACAGCGACATCCGCCGCGCAGTCGCCGACGGCGCGCGGACCTTCGCCGAACTGCAGGCGCGTACCGGTTGCTCGGACTGCTGCGGCTGCTGCGAATCCGAAGCACGCGCCACGCTGGATGCGGCGCTGGCCCAAGTGGCATTCCCGCTCCCGCTGGTCACCGCCTGACGCCCGTACCCGGGCAAAACCGCAACCATTCGCGTTACCGCCTGCTTGCGGGCAAGTCCGTATAGTCACCGGTCGACCCCAGCACCGGAGACCTCCCAATGAAAGGCGACGCCAAGGTCATCGAGTACCTCAACAAGGTGCTCTACAACGAGCTGACCGCGATCAACCAGTACTTCCTGCATTACCGCATGTTCAAGAACTGGGGCTACGGCGAGTTGGCCGAGCACGAATACAAGGAGTCGATCGACGAGATGAAGCACGCCGATCGGCTGATCGAGCGCATCCTTTTCCTTGACGGCCTGCCCAACCTGCAGCACCTGGGCAAGCTGCGCATCGGCGAGAACGCGCTGGAGTGCATTCAGGGCGACCTCGACCTGGAACTGGCCGCCGCGATCGACCTGCGCGCCGCCATCGCATACAGCGAAGGCATCGCCGACTACATCAGCCGC
>DASWYX010000447.1:0-2914 GCA_036404755.1 Pseudoduganella sp. | reverse complement strand
GGGCGCGCTGGTGGGCGTGCTGGGCACGGCGTTTGGCGTGGCGGGCGGCGTGGCGCTGGCGATGAACGTGGACGTAATCGTGCCCGCCATCGAGCACCTGTTCGGCGTGAAGTTCCTGTCCAAGGATATCTATTTCATCAGCACCGTTCCTTCGGACCTGCGCTGGCACGATGTGACCATTATCGGCCTCACGTCGATGGCGCTGGCCTTCGTGGCGACGCTGTACCCCAGCTGGGCGGCAGCCCGCGTGAAGCCGGCAGAGGCGCTGCGCTACGAATAATATGAAGAACCTACCTTACGAATGGCTGGTTGGCCTGCGCTACACCCGCGCCGGGAAGCGCGACAAGCGCAACAGCTTCATTTCCTTCATCTCGCTGATCTCGATGAGCGGCATCGCGCTGGGCGTGGCGGCGCTGATCATTGTCCTATCCGTAATGAACGGCTTCCGCAAGGAAGTCACGGACCGCATGCTGTCCGTGCTGGCCCACGTCGAGGTCTTCGACAAGAACGGTTCCATGCCGGACTGGCAGGAGCAGGCGCGCAAGGCCATGACGAATCCGGAAGTGAAGGGCACAGCGCCCTTTGTGCAGACGCAGGCCATGCTGATGCACGGCGGCGAAATCCTGCGGCCGGCCGTGGTGCGCGGCGTGCTGCCGGGACAGGAGCCAAACGTATCCGACCTGGCGAAAACGGTCAAGTACGGCAGCTTCGATGAACTGCGTCCCGGTGAATTCAATATCGTGATGGGCATCGACCTGGCGCGCTCCCTGCAGCTTAACCTGGGCGACAAGGTGACGATGGCCCTGGCCCAGGGCACGGTAACCCCGGCAGGCGTGGTGCCGCGCATGCGCAGCTTCACGCTGGTGGGGGTGTTCGTGGCCGGCCACCCGGAGTTCGACTCCGGCCTGGCGTTCATCCATATCGAGGATGCGCAGAGGATGCTGCGCCTGGATGCGCCGGCCGGCCTGCGCCTGCGTCTGGCGGACATGCACAAGGCGCCGGAAGTAGCGGAAGACCTAAAGAAGCTGTTCCCGTCCAACCTGACGGTACGCGACTGGTCCAAGCTGAATGCCAACTGGTTCGCCGCCGTACAGACCGAGAAGAAGATGATGTTCATCATTCTCACGCTGATCGTGGCGGTAGCGGCCTTCAATCTCGTGTCCACACTGGTGATGACGGTGACGGACAAGCAGGCCGATATTGCCATCCTGCGCACGCTGGGCGCTTCGCCGCGCTCGATCATGAAGATCTTCGTGATCCAGGGGGCGCTCGTCGGCGTGCTGGGCGCCTTGCTGGGCGTGACGGGCGGCGTGCTGGTGGCCCTGAATATTGATGTTATCGTGCCGTTTATTGAACACTTATTGGGAGTGCAGTTCTTGTCGAGGGATATCTACCAAATCAGCACCGTGCCGTCCGATATGCACTGGGCGGACGTGGGCGTGATCGCCGTGGTTTCTGTGCCGCTGGCTTTTGCCGCCACGCTGTATCCGAGCCGCTGGGCGGCGTCCGTGAAACCTGCGGAGGCGCTGCGCTATGAATGACGCCGTGCTCTACGCCCGCAACCTGGGCAAGACCTTCCGCGAGGGCAGCTACGCGGTCAAGGTGCTGGAGGGGATTGATTTCGAAGTGCGCCGCGGCGAGCGCGTGGCGATCGTGGGCGCGTCCGGATCGGGCAAGTCCACGCTGCTGCACCTGCGGGGCGGGCTGGATACGCCGACGTCCGGCAAGGTGACGCTGCAGGACAAGGACCTTGCATCGCTCAGTGAATCGGCACGCGGCGACTTGCGCAATCGTGCGCTGGGTTTCGTCTATCAGTTCCATCATTTGCTGCCGGAGTTCTCGGCGCTGGACAATGTGGCGATGCCGCTGATGATCCGCCGCATGAAGCGCGCCGAAGCCCTTGAGCAGGCGCAGGCCATGCTGGCGCGCGTTGGCCTGGCCAAGCGCGTGAGCCACGTGCCGGGCGAGCTGTCCGGCGGCGAGCGTCAGCGGGTCGCGCTGGCGCGGGCGCTGGTCACGCAGCCTGCCTGCGTGCTGGCCGACGAACCGACCGGCAACCTGGATCACACGACGGCGGAAGCGGTGTTCGACCTGATGCTGGAGCTTTCGCGCACATTGGGCACGGCCTTCGTGATCGTCACCCACGATCCGGAACTGGCCCGCCGCTGCGACCGTCTGCTGCGCCTGACCGATGAAGGACTGCGCCAGGAGTAAGACCATGTGGATTGATACCCACTGCCATCTGGATGCCCACGAGTACGGCGATCGCTCGCTGGATGTGGCGGCTCAGGCGTCGGCTGCGGGCGTCGGCATGATCGTGATTCCGGCTATCGATCGCGGCAATTTTTCCGCTGTCCGCGATCTGGCGCATGCGGCGCCCAATGCCTGTTACGGGCTGGGCATCCATCCGATCTGCGTACCACGTGCCACTGAGGATGACCTGGCGTTCATGCGTGAGGCCGTGGCTTCCGCGATATCCGATCCACGCTTCGTCGCGATTGGCGAAATCGGGCTGGACTTTTTCATTCCCATGCTGTGCGAGCCGGATATGCGCGAAAAGCAGGTGTTCTTCCTGCGTGAGCAGCTGAAGATCGCCCGCGATTTCGGGCTGCCGGTGCTGTGCCACGTCCGCAAGTCGCAGGACCAGGTACTGAAGCATGTGCGGCAGATCGGTCCCGCCGGCGGCATTGCGCATGCTTTCAACGGCAGCTTCCAGCAGGCGCAGGCCTATATCGACGAGGGCTTCAAGCTGGGCTTCGGCGGTAACCTGACCTTTACGCGTGCCTTGCAGATTCGCCGCCTGGCGGCGGAGCTGCCGCTGGAATCCATCGTCATGGAGACGGACGCGCCGGATATTGCGCCCTCGTGGGTTCATCCAGGCGTCAACACGCCGGACCAGGTCCCCCGCATCGCG
>DASWYX010000446.1:0-6791 GCA_036404755.1 Pseudoduganella sp. | reverse complement strand
TCATCAACTACACGCGCTCGCAGCAGCAGGCCGCCCTGCTCTACGACGCGGTGGTCTCCTCCGAACAGGCGGCGCTGATTGCGCGCGAGCGCTTTGCCGTCGGTTCCACCGACTTCCTCGTGGTGCTGGACGCGGAACGCGAGCTGCTGTCGGCGCGCGACCGCCTAGCGCAGGCGCAGGCCGGCGCCGCCGGCTCGCTGGTAGTCGTGTACAAGGCGCTGGCCGGCGGCTGGGGCGCCCCTTAAGCGGCCAGCTGCAGCGCCACGTACAGCAGCAGCCGGTCGTCCGTCGCGCCGAGATCGAGGCCGGTCAGCTCGGCGATCTTCTGCAGCCGGTAGTCGAGCGTGTTGCGGTGGATGTGCAGCGCCTTGGCCGTCGCCACGGGCTGGCTGTTGTGGGCAAACCAGGCGGCCAGCGTTTTCACCAGCGTGCCGGACTTGCGGTCGAAGTCGCGCAGGCGCTGCAATGGCTGGCGCAACTGGTCCGCCTGCCAGCCCACATCGAGGCCGGACAGCAGCACCGGCAAACTCAGTTCGTAATAGGAGAACAGCTGGCGCTCGGGCTGCCGCTGCCTTCCCACGCGCGCCGCGCGCCGGGCGGATTCGTAGGATGAAGCGGCGCCTTCCAGTCCCGGCAGCGCAATGCCCATGGACAGCAGCCAGGGCATCTGCAATGCCTGCGCCAGCACTTCGCCCAGCGCGCCCAGACGGCGGCGTGCCTGTGCAGCTTCCCCGCCGGGGGACGTGGGATCGAAGCGGTCCAGCATTGCCATTTCGCGCGGCGTGATGACGGCCGTCAGCAGCGCCGGCCAGCGCGCCGCCAGCGCCGATTGCGCGCGCTGCAGTTCCGCCAGCGCCAGGTCGGGCCGCACGCTTTCGTCGGAAAGCTGCAGCACCAGCACCGTGCGCGGCTGCTGAAGGTCCAGGCCCAGGCGGGCCGCCCACGCTTCCATCGCCGCCGGCGCAACGCCGGTCTGGCGCACCAGCTGGTAGATGAATTCCTCGCGGTAGCCCTTCTCCCGCTGCAGCTCGCCCGTCAGCTGCGCCTGTTCCAGGATCATTTCCGCCGTCAGGCAAACCAGCTCGCCGAACTGGCGCACGTCTTCCGGCCGGCCCGTGATGCCGACCACGCCGCAAATCTCGCCGCGCACGGACAGCGGCAGGTTGATGCCCGCCTGTGCGCCCGGCAGGTGAGGCAGCGTGGCCGTATCGACTTCGATCACGCCATGACGGGACAGCGCCAGCTGCGCGCCCGCATGCACGGTGCCGATGCGGGCCGGATTGCCGCTGGCGACGATCACGCCATGCGCGTCCATCACGTTCACGTTGAACGGGATGATTTTCATTGTTCTTTCAACAATCTGCTGCGCCAGCGCAGCGCTGATGACGGCCATCGCCCGGCCCCTTTTGTGCAAATGCACCAATTCTAACGCAGCACAGGCGCCGATATCGGTGCGTCGGCACGCTGCGCCGCCCGCCTGGCCGATCCTACAATGACCGGCACGGATAACAAAAGGAGACCCGTATGACCACCACCGCCCAGGCGGCGCAGCCCATCGGCCGCGCGGCAGAGCAATCCGTCCTGGAAGGCGCTTACCGCAAGGTGACGCTGCACCTGATTCCCTTCATCTTCGTCTGCTACCTGTTCAACTACCTGGACCGCGTGAACGTGGGCTTCGCCAAGCTGCAGATGCTGGATGCGCTGAAGTGGAGCGAAACCATCTATGGCCTGGGCGCCGGCATCTTCTTCATCGGCTATGTGCTGAGCGGCGTGCCCGCCAACCTGCTGCTGCATCGCCTGGGCGCTCGCCGCGTGCTCGGCACGCTGATGGTGGCCTGGGGCGCGGCCTCCGCGGCGCTGATGTTCGTCACCACGCCTTTCGAGTTTTATGCGCTGCGCTTCGTGACCGGCGTATTCGAGGCGGGCTTCTTCCCCGGCATCGTGCTGTACTTCACGAACTGGTATCCGTCTTCGCGCCGCGGCCGCATCATGGGCCTGTTCATGTCCGCCATCCCGATTTCCGGTGTGCTGGGCAGCCCCTTGTCCGGCTGGATGATGCAGCACTTCGCCGACACGCACGGCCTGGCCGGCTGGCAGTGGATGTTCCTGCTCCAGGGCTTGCCGACGGTCGCACTCGGCCTGCTGGTCTATGTGCTGCTGAACGACGGCATCGATCAGGCCAGGTGGCTCAGCGCGCAGGAAAAGCGCTTGCTGAACGCGGAACTGGCCGAGGATGAAAACCAGCGCCGCGCCATCGCGCAGACGTCCGAATCTTTCGCCAGCGTGCTGCGCAACGGCCAGGTCTGGATGCTGGGGGTGATCTACTTCTGCCTGCAGATGGGCGTGTATGCGATCAATTTCTGGCTGCCGACCATCGTCAAGTCGCTCGGCTTCAACAGCCCGGTGGCGGTGGGCTGGGTCAGCGCCATCCCCTACTTCTTCGCCTGTCTGTTCATGATCTGGGTCGGCCGTTCGGCGGATGCGCGCAAGGAGCGCCGCTGGCACCTGAGCGGCCCGATGCTGCTGGGCCTTGCCGGCCTGATGATCGCAACCCAGGCCGCCGGCAATCCGGTAGTGGCCATCATTGGCCTGTCGATGGCGACCATGGGCGCGCTCACCGGCCTGCCGATGTTCTGGCCTCTGCCCACGGCCTTCCTGGGCAGCGCCGCCGCGGCGGGCGGCCTGGCGCTGATTAATTCGCTGGGCCAGATCGCCGGCTTCGTCAGCCCCTTCCTGGTCGGCTGGATCAAGGACAGGACCGGCGGCACGGACGTGGCGCTGTACGTGCTGTCCGCCGTGCTGCTGCTGGGCGCCATCCTCGTGCTGCGCATTCCTGCGCGCACCGTGAACCGCTAAGGAGAACAACCATGTCCAGGCAGCGCGACCTCCTCAGGCAAATGTTCGATGCCGCCGTCGCTTCGGCCCAGCCGGCGCTTTGCATCCCACCCCACCTGCCCGCCAGGCCGAAGGGCCGCCTGATCGTCATCGGCGCGGGCAAGGCCTCGGCCGCCATGGCGCAGGCCGTGGAGCGCAACTGGGACGGTCCGCTCAGCGGCCTGGTGGTCACCCGCTACGGTTATGCCGTGCCCTGCGAGCGCATCGAGATCGTGGAAGCGGCGCACCCGGTGCCGGACGAAGCAGGCCTGGCCGCCGCGCGCCGCATCCTGGACACCGTGCGCGGCCTGACGCCGGACGACACGGTGCTGTGCCTGATCTCCGGCGGCGGCTCCGCCCTGCTTGCCCTGCCGCTGGAAGGCATCTCGCTGGAAGACAAGCAGCACGTAAGCCGCGAACTGCTGCGCTGCGGCGCCACCATCGGCGAAATCAATTGCGTGCGGCGCCACCTGTCCGCCATCAAGGGCGGCCGCCTGGCTGCGGCCTGCCATCCGGCGAAAGTGGTCACGCTGGCGATTTCGGATGTCCCCGGCGACAACCCGTGCGACATCGCCTCCGGCCCCACCGTCGCCGATCCGACCACGTGCGAGGACGCGCTGGCGCTCGTGCGCCGCTACGGCATCGACTTGCCGGCCCGTGTGATGGCGGTGCTGGAAAGCTGCCGTGGCGAATCGGTGAAGCCGGGCGACCCGCGCCTGCAAAACACGGAGCTGCGCATGATTGCCACGCCGCAGATGGCGCTGGAGGCGGCGGCGCGCGTGGCGCGCGATGCGGGCATCACGCCCTACATCCTGGGCGACAGCGTCGAAGGCGAAGCGCGCGACGTGGGCAAGGTGATGGCCGCGATGGCGCGCCAGGCCGCGGTGCACGGCCAGCCTTTCGCCGCGCCCTGCGTGCTGATCTCCGGCGGCGAAACCACGGTCACCGTGCGCGGCCAGGGCCGCGGCGGGCGCAACGTGGAACTCCTGCTCTCGCTGGGCATCGCGCTGGATGGCCTGCCCGGCGTCCATGCGCTGGCCGGCGACACGGACGGCGTGGACGGCCAGGAAGAGATTGCAGGCGCCGTGCTGGCGCCGGACACGCTGGCGCGCGCCTGGTCCCAGGGCATCCGTCCGCGCGATGCGCTGGACAACAACGACGGCCACGGCTTCTTCGGTGCACTGGGAGATGCCGTCATCACCGGCCCCACGCTCACGAATGTGAACGATTTCCGCGCGATTCTGATCGAAGGGCTACAATGAAGCTCCCGTTTTGAAGCCACCAAAGGAGCCTGACGATGGATACAAAAGCGCCCAAGATCGATATCGGCATGACGGATGAGAGCCGCGGCAAGATCGCCGCCGGCCTCTCCCGCCTGCTGGCCGACAGCTACACCCTGTACCTGATGACCCATAACTTCCACTGGAACGTGAAGGGCCCTATGTTCAACTCCCTGCACCTGATGTTCATGACCCAGTACAGCGAGCAGTGGACAGCGCTGGACCTGATCGCAGAACGCATCCGCGCCCTAGGCTATCCCGCGCCGGGCACCTATGCGGAATTCGTGAAGCTGGCATCGATCAAGGAAGTGGAAGGCGTGCCGAAGGCGATGGAGATGGTGGGCCACCTCGTCACCGCCCAGGAAGCCACGGCCCGCACCGCGCGCGAACTGCTGCCGCTGGCCGACGAAGCCAACGACCAGCCAACGTTGGACTTGCTGACCCAGCGCCTGGACGTGCACGAAAAGACTGCGTGGATGCTGCGCAGCCTGATGGAAGAATAATTATTCGCCGAGGGTTGCCGCCAGGTTGGCGTTGAGGGAGTTCAGGTCGTCCATCATGCGCTGGACCTGTTCCTCCGGGATGCCGGCCGATTCCGCGATGTGCTTCTGGATCAGGCAACCATCCTTGCGCAGGGCCTTGCCTGCGTCGGTCAGCGTCAGCACGCGATTGCGCTCGTCGTTCGGGTCGCGGTCGCGGTTGACGTAGCCCACCGCCTCCAGCCGCTTGACCAGCGGCGTGACCGAGCCCGGGTCCTGCCCCAGGCGCTCGGCCAGATCCTTGATACCCAGCCCCTCCTCTTCCCACAGGATCACCATCACGAGATATTGCGGATAGGTGAGATTCAGCGCCGACAGCATCGGTTTGTAGAGCTGCGTCATCTTCAGCGAAGTCGAATACAGCTTGAAGCACAGGTGCAGGTCGAGCGTGTCCGGGATGTGTTTGGCTGCCATGTAGGTCTCATCGAAAGCGATAGACGGATTTTACACGTCCAGCGCTTCGCCGATTGCATAGAAATGCCCGCCCGCCACGTAGTGCAGGCTGCGCCATTGCGGATCAGCGTTTTCATATTCCCAGTGGCCATCGCGGAACACGCGCGTATCGGCCCAGGCGCCAATGACTTCGCCGATGAACAGGTCATAGGTCTGCTGGTTGTGCGGCTCGGGAATCAGCTTGCAGGCCAGCCATGCCGAGCTGCCTGCAACGAAGGGCATGTCATGGCCATCGATGCGAAACAGCTCAACTGCGGCCTGTTTCAGCTTGTCCGGCTCATTCAGCATGCTGTGCGTGCCCACCTGGTGGGTCAGCTGCAGTTGGCCTGCGTTCGGCACCTGGATCACGAAATGGCCGCTTTGCTCGATCAGCGCGCGCGTGGCCGCGCTCTTGTCCAGCACCACGGTCAGCTTGGGCGGCATGAAGTCCAGCGCGAAGGCCCAGGCGGCGGCCATGACATTGTCGACGCCATTGTGGCGGGCCGAAACCAGCAAGGTCGGGCCGTGATTGATAAGACGGCTGGCTTTATCCAGCGCGACGGGGGCGATATGGCTGTCCATGCTTAGCTTCCTCTTAGCTTCCCCTCAGGTCCCTGAGAGTTGATCCGATGAGATGACGTTGACGCCGTGCGCCGGATAGATGGCCGATTCCATCATGGCGCGCGCGATCACGGGCGCCGGGCTGATGCGCCAGGCTTTCGGCAGCACCGGCGCCAGCGCGCCCAGCACGGGCAGCCAGATACGCTCGGCCAGGCGGAATTCCTCGCGCTCCCCGCCGATCAGGCCGGGACGCACCAGCGTCAGGGAAGGATAGCCCAGCGTGGCAAGGTCGCGCTCCAGCTCACCTTTGGTGCGGTTGTAGAAGATATGCGAGAAGGGATCCGCGCCGAATGCGGAGTTCAGCACATACGTCGGTGTGCCGGCCAGGCGCGCGCGGCGCCCCACCTCCAGCGGATAGTCGTAATCCACGCGCCGGAATGCCTCCTTCGAGCCGGCGGCCTTGATCGTGGTGCCCAGCGTGCACAGGACGGCATCCGCCTTCCACCAGGGTGCGCCTTCGGGCAGGCGATCGAAGTCGACAACTTCCGTCTGCAGCTTGCGGTGCTCGCCCAGCGGCTTGCGCGTGAGCGCAGTCACGCGGCCGACCGCCGGCGAAGCCAGCGCCAGCTTCAGCACCTCGCGCCCCACCAGTCCACTTGATCCAACGAGCAAAAGTCTCATAACAGCGAATTTATCGCATTACCGCCATTCTGGCACATGTCAGGTATTCTGAATTCATATAACTAACACCGCAGGTAGCATAGCTCCGATATTCCAGCTGGGCTAACATGCCATATGAGTATCGAAGGTAATAACCATATTCCGCCTTACCGCCTGAGCGACACCACCAAGACCTAGAGCACTCATGAGCACTTTCTCGACTCTCGATTTATTCGTTTTCCTCGTCTATTTTGTCCTGGTGGCCGGCTATGGCATCTGGGTTTACCGTCGCAAGCAGGCCGGCTCCGGCCAGGCGTCGCACGACTACTTCCTGGCCGAAGGTTCGCTGACCTGGTGGGCCATCGGCGCTTCGCTGATCGCCTCCAACATCTCCGCCGAACAGTTCATCGGCATGAGCGGCTCGGGCTACAGGATCGGCATGGCC
>DASWYX010000445.1:0-11215 GCA_036404755.1 Pseudoduganella sp. | reverse complement strand
GTCCGCGTTGACAGCGCCACGCCGCTCGACGGCGCGCCTGCGTCGCTCGCGGGCGCAGACGCTTCGGCGGCAGCGTCCACCGGGGGCGGCGCGCTTATGCCGGCAGGGGACGGCCGGGTGGGGGAGGTGACTGGTGGAGGGGCAACAGCCGCGGAGGCACGGGGGCACGAACCGTATGTTGGCGAGCCAATGAACGCGGGCGAGCCTGCGGCGATATTTGCTGACGCGAAAGCGGCCGACCCGGCTCGCGCAAGCCACAGCAGCGCGTCGGAACCGCGAACCGCCGCGCGCCCGGCGGAAGAAGACAAGCGCGCCTTGCGCCGCCTGTTCCTGGAGCTGCCCGCGCTAAGTGCAGCGTTGCGCGCGATCACGCCGCCGTCCGCAGCCTTCGCCCAGCAGCAGGACCTGTTGCAGCGCCTCGCCCTGGCTGCGCTGGACGTCAATACGATGCCGGCACTGGAGCTGTCCGCCCCCGGCCAAAAGCTGGCGAAACGCCAGCAGGAGCAGCGCAGCTTCCACAGCGGGCAGGCCGCGGCAGCGCTGGACAATGCGTGGTCCCTGCTGGCCCGTCTGAAGCTGGCGAACGCGGACGACATTGCCCAGCTGTTCGACGAAGCCGACCGCCTGATAGCCAACCTGGAATTCGCCCTCGCCGAACGCCGCGCCGTCCCGGCCAGTGGGGTGGCGCCGCAACAGGCGGAGCGGAAAGAGCCCACGTTGGGGAGTCCACACCAATGACCCCGCTGACCCCACCCCGTCCGCCCACCGCCGAGTGCCGCACCGTGCTCGCCGACGGACGCGTAGCCACCATCACGGCCACCCGCCGTCCGCGAGCCAACAGGGCCGAGGTCAAGTGCGTCGTCCCCAACGCGCCCCAGCTGAGCGAGACCATGCAAAACATCGTCCGCCTCGCGCGCCTGACGGAAGCGCGGCTCGACAACCGCGACCAGGTGGTGCTGAGCATGGACCTGACTCCGTCCGCCGAGGAGCGGCAATGGGAACTGGCCGCCGTGCTGGCTGACCGCGCCGTCCGCGGCGCCTGGCTGCCGGACGCGGTGCCGGTCGTCGCCATGGGCTGGTCCGACAGCTGGCACCTGGCCCAGGTCTGCGGCGGCGAGGCCGCCAGCGCGCTGGCAGAAACGGCGCTGGCGGAGGCACGCTTCAGCATCGCCGACAACCTGCTGCTGGGCGGTGAAGCCCCCGCCGGACAAACCCTGGACGCCCAATACCTGACCCATCTCGGCGCTTTGACCGGCCACGCCGATCCGGCCGCCGCGGTCTCCAGCGCGCGCGCCTGGTTCCCCCTGCACAGCGGCGGCATCAACGATTCGCTGGCCTGGGTGGAAGTGAGCGTGACGCCGATCGACATCCCGGCCGCAGAGGAAGAGGAAAGCATTGCCGCCCCGGGGCTCGACCTCACGGCGCAGCTGGCGGTGCGGCAAGTGCTCGCCGCGGCGCGGCATTTCGACGGCAAGGCGCTCGGCCGCTGGAAAACGGTGGTGCGCTTTGCCCAGCCGAGATTCCAGGGCGAATCCTACCAACTGGCGCTGGTCATGGCCGACCGTCTGGCAAGGGGCCGCGAATTCGTGCCGCGCGGACGGCTGATCGCCACCGGCAGCTCGACGGCATGGCATGCCGGCCGCGTTGAAGCGGTGGAAGGACGCCAGCCGAAGCTGGAGTTGATATTGAAACAAGCCGCGCCCGGCGACCGCGTGCTGCTGCCGCATGCCTGGCAGGATTATATGGGCGCGGATTACCCGTCCGCGTTGCGCGCAAAAGGCGCATCGCTGGCCTGCGTGGAGCGGATTGGACTGATCTGAAACGTGCGCAAGACGATAGCGGGTGCCCCCTGATAAAATCCGAGGGCAGCCCATGTGAATGGTAATAACAAGGAGTCTGACAAAATGTTCAAGATGTTTGGTTTTGGCGGCGTGCAGTGCCCGCGATGCGGACACCGCAACGGCGACGCGTCAGGCTATTGCAACCAGTGCGGCCTGACGCTGGGCGCCCCGCGCAGCGAACCCGTGCTGCGCGAGAACCGCTGGATCCCTGCGAACGACGAGCTGGCCGTCTATTTTGGCGTGCGCCAGCTGTCCGGCATCTTCACCAAGACCCTGCGCGTGCCCGCCACCACCCGCGCTTACATCCTGCAAGGCGAACAGGCCACCGAAGTGCCGCAGGGCGAATATGAACTGGAAGGCTTCTTCTACCGGCTGAACAACCTGCTGCGCGACCAGCATGCCGAAATCCTGATCACGCGCACCACGCCGCTGCCCGTTGAATTCAGCTTCAGCGACCTGCATACGTCCGAGTTCCTGAAAGTCTCCGCGCGCTTCAACGTTGGCATCAAGGTTGAAAACGTGCCGGCCTTCGCCCAGCACTTTATGACGGTGCCAGGCGCCGTGAGCACGCTGAACCTGCACGAACTGCTGGCGCCATCGGTGCGCCAGATCGCGGCGGAATTCATCGGCGGCCGCTCGATGCGCGACATGAGCACGAACAACGCGCTGCGCGAGCAGCTGAACGAGCGCCTGCAAACCGCCCTGAAACAGCGCCTGGCCGAATTCGGCCTGGCTGCCGTGCAGGTGGACACGCTGGCCCTGCGCCACGATAAATTCGACGACAACCGCGAACGCCTGGGCAGCCTGTGGCTGGTGGCGGACGAACGCCACATCCAACTGGAACACGTGAAGCAGCTGGACCAGCTGTACGACGAGGAGGAATGGCAAGCCATCTGGCGCGAAGAGCAGAAGATGCGCAGCGACTACCGCCGCGCGGAGCTGCGCCAGGATGCCAACGTGGAAAAGGCCGAACTGGCGCTGCAGGAAGCGGAACGCATCCAGGGTATCCGCGCGCGCGAAATCGACCTGTATGGCCGCATCATCGATTCGAAGACGCGCAAGCAGGCGTTCGAGCGCGGCGCAGGCGCCATCCTGACGGAGCTGGAACACGAGCTGGCGAAGAAGAAAACGCAGCAGGCGGGCGAAGCGGCAGAGTGGGACCACGTGCGCCAGCTGGCCCAGATCAAGATGCGCACCGAACTGGAAGTGGCGCAGCAGACCGTGATGGAGGAGCGTGCGCTGGCGCGTCAGCGCTTCTCGCACCAGCTGCACATGCAGCAGATCCAGAACCGCATCCAGCAGGCGCTGGCCATCGAGGACGAGTCCTACCGCCGCACCCAGATCAACCTGCTGCGCAAGGCCGAAACGGATGCGAAACAGCGCGAGCAGGATATCGAAGCCGAACATCACCGGGCGCGATTCCAGGGTGTAGCCCTCGCCAATGCCGCCCGCCAGCGCGAGGCCGAGCGCGTGCAGGAATGGGAAGAGACGCAGTTCCTTGCCCGCAAGCGTGAACTGGCGCGCGGCGAGGAAGTGAAGGACGCCGGTAGCCAGGTGCAGGTCGCGGAAGTCCACGCCAGGCTGGAAGAACTGAAGCGTGCCGGCGCCAACGCCGAAGCCGTCGCCCAGTATGAAAAACTGCTGCGCACCATCGAGGCGGACGGCATGCAGCAGCGCCAGACCGTGCAGATCGAGGAACAGCGCCTGGCGCTGAAGCTGCGCGACCAGGAAGCACAGTGGCAGCAGGCGCTGAAGAAAATGGAAGTGGAGCGCGAAGAGCGCTTCAATCGCTGGAAAATCGAGTACGACAGCATGGTCGCGCAGCAGAACCATGCTTCCGAACTGGCGCGCATCGATATCGAACGCATCGAAGCCATCGGCCGCATGAGCGACACCGCGAAGATCGCGCTGGCAGCCACGCCGAATGCGGAAGCGCTGGCGCAGCTGATGCGCATGCAGGCGCAAGCGCAGATGAGCCCCGAACAGTTGCAGGCGCTGGCCGGCGTGGTGGCGGCGGAAAACAGCATCAGCCCCGCCGATGCGCTGCGCATGGCGCAGCAGCAGGTGCAGGACGAGCGCGCTTACCGCGACGTCCAGGGTGACAAGGACCGCCAGCATCAACTGGACTTGCTGAAGCAGCATACGGGCAGCGCCGTGCATCATCATCACGCAGCCACCGCAGCCGCACCGCAGCCGCGCCGCTGCGCCAACGGCCACGTGGTGAGCGCCGAAGCGCGGTTCTGTCCTGAGTGCGGCCTGCCGCTGCAGCACTGAAGGAAGCGATGCAGACAGCACGAGACAAGATCCGCGAACTGCGCGCCCTTTATGAAGATGGCTTACTGAGCCAGCAGGAGTTCGATCGGCGCAAGAACGCCATCCTGGATGCCGAATATGCCCCGCCGGGCGGTTCGGCGGCACCAGTGCCCCAGCGCCAGGGCACGGAACTGGGCCTGATGGCCAGCCAGGAAATCGGCCCGCCGAACCGCCGCTACCGGCTGGAGCGTCTGATCGGCATGGGCGGCATGGGCCAGGTGTGGCAGGCGACCGACCTGGCGACCCACGCAGAACTGGGCCACAGCGAGCTGGTGGCGCTGAAGATCCTGCCGCCGCAGCTGACGCAAAGCCCCGCGCACGCCAAGCTGCTGATCGAGGAAGCCACCCAGGCCCGCCGGCTGGCGCACGACAATATCGTGCGCGTCTATGAATGGGCGCAGGACCCCGCCACCTTCAGCTACTTCATCATCATGGAGTGCCTTGAAGGGCAGGACCTGGATGCCTGGCTGGCCGAACATGGCAAGGCCACGCCGGAGCAGGTGGAACAGATGCTTCGCCCCGTGGCGCATGCGTTGCAATATGCCTGGGACAAGCACCGCCTGGTGCACCGCGACCTCAAGCCTGGCAACGTGTTCCTGACCAGCGAGGGCGAAATCAAGCTGCTGGACTTCGGCATCGCCTCGCGCGCCCGCAACACGGGCAGCACGCTGGGACTGGAAACGCCGAATGCCGGCACGGCCGGCTACCGCGCGCCGGAAGCGGGCACCCACCAGGGGGCGCCGCGGCCGCAACTGGACGTCTATGCGGTCGCCGTCATGATCTACCAGCTGCTGGAGGGCGCCATGCCTTTCGGCGAGCAGCGCGCGCAAGGCGTGCAGCCGGCCAGGCCGTCCGCGCTCAACGACGCGCAATGGGCTGTGCTGCAGCGCGGTTTCGCGCTGGATGCCGGCGAGCGTCCGCCCAGCGTGGAAGCGCTGCTGGATGCGCTGCGCAGCGCATCCGGCCCGTCGAAGGAAGAACTGGCGGCACGCGCGGCGGAAGAAAAGGCGAGGGCGGCGCGCGAGCAGGAACTGGCGCGCGAAGCGGAACTGCAACGCAAGGCCGAGACGGAACGCCAGCGCCAGGACGAGGTGCAGCGTCAGCTTGCGCTGGCCGAGCAGCGCAAGCAGCAGGCGCAGGCGGCCGCCGTCGAGAAAGCGAAGCAGGAGCAGTTGCGGCGCGAACTGGAAAAGCAGCGCAAGATCGAGGCGGAGGAAGCGGCCCGCGCGCGCAAGGAAAACCTGCGGCAGCAGCTGATCGCGCGGCGCGAGGCGGATGCGCAAAAGGCGCGCCAGGCCGAGGAGGAACGCCAGCGCAAACTGGCGCAGTTGAAGGCCGAAGCGGCCTACCGGCTGGAACAGGATCGGCACCGCAAGGAGGAAGCGGCGCGCAAGGCGGCCGAACTGGCGGCGCTGGCCGCCAGCCCGGTGCCGGACGCGAACGGCGTGCTGCGCGACCGCTTCCTGGACGGCACGGGCAAAGGGCCGGATCTGGTGCTGATTCCCACCGGACGTTTCCAGATGGGTTCCACGGAATACGAGCACTCGATCGCCCTAAAGGCCGGCTCCCAGCCTTCCCAGCTTGCCAAGGAGTTGCCCGCACACTGGGTCGGCATCGAACGCTCTTTTGCGCTGGGCCGTTTTCCCGTCACGGTGCGCGAATGGCGCCAGTTCGTGCACGCCACCGGCTGGGAATCGAAACTGGATGTGAGCTGGGCCGATCCCGGCTTCAAGCAGACGGACGACCATCCCGTGGTTTGCGTGAGTTGGGATGATGCACAGCTTTATGTGCAATGGTTGTCCGAAAAAACCGGCCAGCTTTACCGGCTGCCATCCGAGGCGGAATGGGAATATGCCTGCCGCGCCGGCACCCACACGGCATTCAGCTTTGGCGACGAGATCAGCACCGAGCACGCCAACTACGACGGCCACTTCACCTATAACCACGGCGCGCGCGGCGAATCGCGCGGCGGCACGACGGCCGTCAACACCTTCCAGCCCAATCCCTGGGGCCTGTTCGACATGCACGGCAATGTATGGGAATGGGTGCAGGACGTCGTCCATGAAAACTACGTCGGTGCGCCGGCCGATGGCAGCGCGTGGGAAGAGGGCGGCGACCAGGCGCGCAGGGTGCTGCGCGGCGGCGCCTGGCTGTACCAGCCGCGCTACCTGCGTTCGGCGCTGCGCAATGGCTATTCGGCGGTGCTGGCGAATGACATCGTCGGTTTCAGGGTGGCCCGCAAGCTTGCATAATCCTGTACAGTTCTATAAAAAGGTGTACATTGCCGTATATCTTTTTTGACAAGCAGGAACCAATCCATGACCATCAAAGTAGTTCGCGACCAGTCGCTGCCGATGCGGCACATTGTCCACGTGCGCAATCACATCGTTTCGGTGGACGGTACGCTGCCTGAAGGCGGCAACGACGCCGGCCCAAGCCCTCACGATCTGTATGACGCCGCCGTCAGCTCCTGCAAGGCCCTGACCGTGGTGTGGTACGCCAAGCGCAAGAACATCCCGGTGGAAGATGTGCAGGTAACGACCGAGCGTGACGACAGCGAGGAGCGCAAGGGCGTCTACCGCCTTGCCGCCACGCTGCATGTGAGCGGCCCGCTCACCGGCGAGCAGCGCGAGGAATTGCTGGCTGTCGCGCAGAAGTGCCCCGTGCACAAGCTGATGACGGCCGTAACGACTGAAATCACTACCGTACTGGGGCAGTCCGAATGAACATCGCACATATCATCAAGGGCCATGAGCGGGACCTGGGCGGCGGCTTTGTCGTACGCCGCTTCCTGCCGGCGGCCATCAAGCAGGCCGTCGGGCCTTTCATCTTCTTCGACCATTTCGGCCCGATCGACGTGGCGCCGGATGCGGATCACGACGTGCGTCCCCACCCGCACATCGGCCTGGCCACGGTGACCTACCTGTTCGAAGGCGCCATGGAGCACCGCGACAGCCTGGGCTCCCTGCAGCGCATCGAACCCGGCGCCATCAATTGGATGACGGCGGGGCGCGGCATCGTGCACTCGGAGCGCACGCCCAAAGACCTGAAGGGCAAGCCGCACCGCACGCACGGCCTGCAGCTGTGGGCCGCGCTGCCTAAGATGCATGAGGAGGACGAGCCGGGCTTCTGCCATACGGGCGCCGAGGAAATCCCGTCCAGGAACATCGAAGGCGCGCAAGTGCGCGTGATGATCGGCACCGCCTTCGGCATGACTTCGCCCGTGAAGACCTACAGCGAAACGCTGTATATCGACGTGAAGCTGCAGGCGGGCCAGCAACTGGCCCTGAGCGGCCTGCCGCAGGAGGCGGCCATCTATCCGATCAGCGGCACGATCGACATCGATGGCGCGCCGCTGGCGCTTCAGACGATGGCGTTGCTGGACACCGCCACGTCCCAGCGCGTGCAGGCCAGCAGCGATGCGCAGTTCGTGATCATCGGCGGCGAGCCGCTGGACGGGCACCGCTACCTGTTCTGGAATTTCGTCTCGTCCAGCAAGGAGCGCCTGAAGCAGGCGGCGGACGACTGGGAAGCGCAGCGCTTCCCGAAGGTGCCGCATGAAACGGAATTCATTCCACTGCCTAAGAAGCCCTCGGGTCTATAAGCCTGTAGCGTTCCAGATAACGCTGGACGGGGACGCGGCGGATCGCTTCCGCCACCACGTCCAGCGCAAGATCATCCAGTTTCCGGAAGCGCAGGCAGGCCTTGCCCATGTCCAGCTTCTTGCCCGTTTGCGCCCACGCCGCGCGGAACCAGCGCGCATCGTCCGTTTCCTCTGCTTCGTTGCAGCCGCAGTAAAGCCCCATCATGTACAGCGACATATAGTTCTTCTGCGAGGCCAGCGCGGCGAAGGGCAGCGGCTGTTTCGGATCGCAGTGATAACCCGCCGGGAAGACGCTGTGCGGCACGGCGTAGCCGATCATCCCGTATTGCATGGCTTCCGCGTATTGCGGGTCGAGATTGGCGAGGATGACTTCGCGCACGGCGGAAATGGCGGCGCGGCGGTCTTCGGGAAGGGCCGCCAGGTAGTCTTCAACGGTGGCGGCATTCGATTGCATTTCAGGCGGTATGCATGGCGTCGGCTGTGCTGTGCAGTTCCGTTGCACCGGTGCGGATGATCCAGCATTCCGGATAGGGATCGCTGGCGAAGCGGGTATGCGGCGGGATGCGGCTGAGTTTTTCCTGGACAGGCGTGGGCGCCAGCGCTGTTTCCTTGCCGGTCAGCTGATCCAGGTGCCAGAAGCCGCCGTTGTGGTGCATCAGCACCGGCATGCCGGCGGCGGCGGGCGAGGCGCCGTAGCGCGGCAGCGGGTAGCCGGGGTGGTTGTCCGGTTGCAGGATGACGAAGCATTCGGCGCGCGCGCCTTCGTCGACGCGGTGCAGGATCACGCCGTGCGGCATGATGGCCGATACCGTCAGTACCACGACACCCTTGATACTTGCGGTTAGTTCGATCTTCATGCCGACGCGCAGCGGCACCGGCTTGTGCTTGCCGGGCCAGACGCCGTCCAGCAGCAGGCCATAACGCGATACATCTTCGATTTCAAACCCTTGTGCGGCGCGGCGGATCACGGCGTGGCGGCCGGAGAGGCGGCGCGTGAGGCCGGCCGTGTCCTGGCCATCCGGCGTGTAATGGGTCAGCAGCACATCCGATTCCGGATCGACCAGCTCGAAGCGGCCAAGCACGCATTCCTCCATCGCAAACAGGCGGATGTGGCGGTGCATGCCCGCTTCCGGCGCGGCATTGATGAAGCTTGCGGCGCGGCTGGGATGCGGGTGGGCCGGACCGCTGCGCGGCAGTTCGATTTCGATCAGGTCTTCATCCCAGGCGATGGTGGAGAAGCCCAGGTCCACCTTGCCCTGGGGCGCGCCCAGGTCGAGGTGTGCGATGCCGGCGTTGCGCGCCGTGACGTCGATATCCATGCTGTTGCCGCCCTGGGCGGAAACACGGGCGATCGATGCATCGTCGGCCATCACACGCACGTTCTTGTGGGTGCTGAGGAAGGTGCGGTGGATTTCGGTCAGCGTGGCGTCCGCGCGCGGCACCAGGATGACAAAAGTGCATTCCCATTTGCGCCCGGGCTGGCCGGCTTCCTGGCTCAGGATTTCGGCATGGATCTGATACTGGCCATGCTCCTTGCCGCGCGATGAAAATTCGACGAAGACAGGCCGCCACTCGCCGTGCACGGAGCGCACGAATTGCTGGCGCAGGGCGCCGTGCGGGATCAGCTCGGACTGCAGGCGGATCGCCAGCTGCGGCGCGCACTCCTGCGGCATGCCGCGCAACTCCATCTTCAGCGTCTGGCGGCCGCCGGCTGCGCGCGGATCGAAGCCGCTGATATGAAGCTGGGGACGAACGCGGATCGCGGCGGCGTATTGCGCCGGCACGGCCGGCTGCGGGCCGGTGCGCGCATTGCGCATTGCGTTCAGCATTTCGAAGCTGTTTGACGCCGGATCTGGCGCCGGATCGGCGGTGGCCGGGATGGCAGGCTGGCTATGTCCGCCCGCGCACGTGCTTTCCCCTGGCATAACCCAGAAGGTGCAATGTGGATGATCGGGATGACAGCACTTATTCATGGGTAGGCGCGCACAGGATAAATGAGACTGTACGCGCTTTACCCCAGCCTTGGCAACACACTAGAAGCCCGAGCAGGACGGTTTTTACCCCGGTATTCCGGGCGCATCAATTACGCAACGTTTTGATAACAAAATTGTACTTTAACTATTCATATTTTCTGCGTAACCAAAGGCTGCTCGCCCATCCGGTTTGTTCGCGTCCGTCCGTTTCCGCCTTGACCTGCCACCAGTCGCCGCGCCGCTTTCCGGTCGGCGTGACCATGGCGCCGGCGGGCACGGTGCCCAGGCGTTCGGCACTGGTGCTCGGATCGGCGCGCAGGTTCAGTGCGCGATGCACGCGGAAGGGCTGGCCCGGGATATCGTCGCCGGACCACGCCGCGGCAAGGGCCTGAGTGCCCGCCGCGGCCCGCGCATCCGGCACGCCGACGCTGAGCGGTGCTGCGCCCGCAAGCGTGCTGCCCGGCAGCGGCGTACCGATGGCGTGCATCAGCAGTGCGCCGAAGGCCCAGGCGCCGCCCACCAGGATCGCCAGCCCGCGCACGGTAGGGCGCCGCCACCAGTTGCGCGGTGTGAGGTAGGAAGCCAGGACCAGGGTCATGGCCAGGCCGGCGCCGTATGCGGCCAGGTGGTAGGCGGTGACGTTCATGATCTTTTATGCATCGAATCTGAGCACATAGTGGCCGGCGACGATGTGGTGGCCGGGCGGGATCGTGAAAGGCTGATCGGCGATGGCCGCAATGAATTGCAGTTGCTCGTTCAGGTGGTAGAGCGCCTGTGTCGGCGACTGGCGGGTAACCCGCAAGCCTTCCGCCGCGGCTTCCAGTGAGAAGGCGTTGCGGGAGAGGCCGATGCGGTCGGGGCTCGAAGGGGCCGCCGCATCGTCACCCGCGCCGGGCACCTGCGCACAGGCCAGCATCCACGGCGCGTCCAGTGGGCGCAGGACGGCGGTCGGCGTTGCGCTGCGGCCGAAAGTCGTGAGCGCGCCGGACGCCAGTGGCAGGCTGCACGATTCCGCCAGCGTGAGCAGGGCGCTGTAGCGTTCCGCCATGGCTGGCGGCACGGGTTGCAGGCGCAGGCTGCGTGCGCCCGTCGGCGAGAAGTTGGCAGGCGCTTCGATGCGTTCGCGTCCTGCTGCGGTAACGGCGAAGAGCTCATCCGCTTCCGTTGCGACGAAGGTGATGGCGCGATCGGCGCCGGGGTTGCGCGCGATGGCCAGGCTGGTCGTGAACGGGATTTCCAGCGCGACCGCGCCGGTGCTGCGGTAGCGGCTCAGGCGCGGCAGGGCCAGCGCGACGAGTGTGAGCCGCTGCAGCGCGCCTGGTGCGAAGGTGGCGTCGCTTTCGCCGGGGCGGGCCAGTAATGCCGCCGTTGACGGCGCAGCCGGGACGGCCGTCCGTTCGCCCGCATCCGCGGCCACCGCGGCGCGGGTCTGCCAGACTGCGGGAGGGCTGCTGCGTGGCGTGAGCGGCGCGAGCGGCGCGGGC
>DASWYX010000444.1:0-4389 GCA_036404755.1 Pseudoduganella sp. | reverse complement strand
ATTGGGGAATTTTGAAAAGTGCGGAACCGATGAGTTTCATTCTGGACGCTTGACCCTGAACCAGGCCGCATACAGCGCCGGCAGGAACAGCAGGGTCAGCGCGGTCGCCACCAGCAATCCACCCATGATCGCCACCGCCATCGGCCCCCAGAACACCGACCGCGACAGCGGAATCATCGCCAGCGCCGCTGCCGCCGCCGTCAGGATGATCGGCCTGCAGCGCCGCACAGCCGCCTCCACGATCGCATTCCAGGCCGGCACGCCCAGCTTGATATCCTGCTCGATCTGGTCCACCAGGATCACCGAGTTCCGGATAATCATCCCGAACAGCGCAATAATCCCCAGGTTCGCCACAAATCCCAGCGGACGTCCCATGATCAGCAGCGCCATCGCCGCCCCCGCCACGCCCAGCGGACCGGTGAGGAAGACCAGCAGCGAGCGCGAGAAGCTGTGCAGCTGCAGCATCAGCAGCGTGAAGATGATGAAGATCGCCAGCGGCAGATTGGCCGCGATCGACTGTTCCGCCGCGCTCGAATCCGAAGCCGCGCCCTTCACGACGATCTTGTAGCCCGCCGGCAGCTTCTTGCGCAACTCCTCCAGCTTCGGGTTGATCTGGCCGGTGACGGTCGGGCCCTGGATGCCCTCCGCCACGTCCGCCTGCACGGTAATCGCCCATTCCCTGCCCTCGCGCCACACCACGCCAGGCTCCCACACGAACTGCACGCGGGCCAGTTGCGAGATCGGCACCGAGCGGCCGCTGGCCGTCGGGATATAGGTGTCGTTCAGCACCGCGATCGTGCGGCGCTCCTCGACCGGCTGGCGCACCTGGATGTCGATCAGGCGGTTCCCTTCGCGGAACTGGCCGATCGGCGTGCCGGACAGGATGGTGTTCGCGGCCCGCATCACGGTCTGCGACGTCACGCCGAGGGCGCGCATCTTGTCCTGGTCCAGGTCCAGGCGCAGCACCTTGATGGACTCATTCCAGTTGTCGTTCACGCCCAGCGTGTTCGCATTAGCGCGCACCACATCCTTCACCTGGTCGGCAATCGCGCGCACGGTGGCCACCTCGGTGCCGGTCACGCGGAACTGCACCGGATACGGCACTGGCGGCCCGTTAGGCAGCAGCTGCACGCGGCCGCGCACTTCCGGGAAGTCGGTCTTGAAGACGTCGGTGATCTTCTTGCGCAGCTCCTCGCGCGACTTCAGGTCTTTCGCCAGCACCACCAGCTGGCTCACGTTCGTCTGCGGGAAGATCTGGTTCAGCGGCAGGTAGAAGCGCGGACTGCCGGTACCCACATAGCTGGTCACGCTGGCCACGCCCTGCTGCTTGCTGATAAACGCCTCGAACTTCTTCACCTGGTTTTCGCTCTGCTCGAAGGACGAGCCCTCCGGCAGCCACAGTTCCACCATCAGCTCGGGACGACTGGAGTCCGGGAAGAACTGCTTCTCGATGAAATTGAAGCCATAGACGCCGAGCGCAAACACCAGCAGCGTGGCCGCGATCGTCGTCTTGCGCCACTCCACGCACCAGTTCACGAGGCGGCGGAATTTCTGGTAACCGGGCGTATCGAACACTTCATGCCCTTGCTCGCCCGGCGCATGCGGCTTCACTTTGAGCAGCACGAAGCCGATGTAAGGGGTGAACACCACGGCCACGATCCAGGATGTGACCAGCGCGATCGCGTTCACGGAGAACAGCGAGAAGGTGTACTCGCCCGCTGCCGACGCGGCCAGGCCGATCGGCAGGAAGCCCGCCACCGTGATCAGGGTGCCCGTCAGCATGGGCAGCGCGGTCGATTTGTAGGCGTAAGTCGCGGCATCGAAGCGCGAATGGCCCTCCTCCATCTTCCTCACCATCATTTCGACGGCGATGATGGCGTCGTCCACCAGCAGGCCGAGGGCGATGATCAGGGCGCCCAGCGAAATCTTGTGCAGGTCGATGTCCAGGATGCGCATGAACAGGAAGGTCACCGCCAGCACCAGTGGAATGGTCAGCGCCACCACCAGGCCGGGGCGCGCGTCCAGACGCAGCCTGGGTTTGGTGTGCAGGCCGAGCGAAAGGAAGCTCACGGCCAGCACGATCACCACCGCTTCGATCAGCGTATGCAGGAACTCGCCCACCGAAGCCGTGACGGCCGCAGGCTGGTTGGCGACGCGGTCCAGCTCAATGCCGACCGGCAGCTTGGCCTTCAGTTCCGAGACCGTCTTTTCCAGGTTCTTGCCCAACTCGATGATATTGCCGCCCTTCTCCATCGAGATGCCAAGGCCGATCACTTCCTTGCCGTTGAAGCGCATCTTGTCGCGCGGCGGGTCCTGGTAGCCGCGCTTGATGGTAGCAAAGTCGCCGAGGCGGAAGGTGGTGCCGTTGGCGCGCAGCTCCAGTTCCTCAAGATCCTTGACCGTGCGCAGCGCGCCGGATACGCGTACCTGCAGGTTGTCCGTCGGAGTGACGACCACGCCGGTCGCTTCCACCACGTTCTGCGTCGCGATCTGGTTGGCGATCTGTTCGACGGTCAGGCCAAGCTGGGCGAATTTCTTGTGCGAGAACTCGATATCGATTTTCTCGTCCTGCACGCCGAACAGTTCCACCTTGGAGACCTTCGGCACGTTCAGCAGCTGCTGGCGCACGAAGTCCGCATAATCCTTCATCTCGGCATAAGTGAAGCCATCGCCGGAAAGCGCGATGATGGAACCGTAGGTGTCGCCGAATTCGTCATTGAAGGCAGGGCCGATCACGCCGGCCGGCAACGTGTTACGTACATCGCCGATCTTCTTGCGCACCTGGTACCAGGCTTGCGACACCTCTTTCGGCGGCGCCGATTCGCGCAGATTGACGAGGATGACGGACTGGCCCGGCTTCGAATAGCTGGTGATTTCGTTGATATACGGCGTTTCCTGCAGCTTTTTCTCAAGCTTGTCCGTCACCTGCTCGGCCATCTGCAAGGCCGTGGCGCCAGGCCAGTAAGCCTGCACCACCATGGCGCGGAAGGTGAACGGCGGGTCTTCATCCTGCCCAAGATTCTTGTACGCCAGCAGGCCGCCGATCATCAGGACCGCGATCAGGTAGCGCGTGAGCGGGATGTGCTCCAGCGCCCAGCGCGAGAGATTGAATTCCTTCATTTAGGCGCGGCTCCCAGAATATTCACCTTCTGGCCCGGCTTCAGCAGGTTGACGCCCGCCGTGACGATGGTCTGGCCCGACTTGATGCCGCTGCCCAGAACCAGGTCATTCCCCTGCACCCCGGTAACGGTGACCGGCACCAGCTTTACCGCGCCGTTCTCGACCACCCACACGGAAGTCGCATTCCGCTCATGGAACAGGGCCGTCAGCGGCACCTTGATTTGCGGGACCGGCGTCTTCGACGCGAAAGCCACCACCGCCGTCATGCCCAGTTTCGCTTCCGTCAGCGATTGCGGGATGGTGACCTTGAAGGCGTAGGTGCGCGTGAAGGGGTCGGCCACCGGCGAAATTTCGCGGATCTTGCCGGGCACGGACTTCTCCGGGTCCGCCCACAGGCGCACCTGCACATCCTCGATCTTGCGCAGCGTATCGACCTTATCCTCCGGCACGCCGAACACGATTTCCTTCTCGTCCGACTTCGCCACGCGCACGACCGGTGTGCCGGGCGAGACCACCTGTCCCACTTCCGCGTCCACGGCGGTCACCACGCCGTCGATATCGGACAACAGTTGCGCATAAGCGGCCTGGTTGGACTGGCCGCGGTAGGCAGCCTGCGCCGAATCCACCTGCGCCTGCGCCGACTTCGCGGCGGACAATTTGGCATCCAGGATGGCCTGGCTGACGAAATTCTTGTCGCGCAATTCCTGGTAGCGCTTCAGTTCAGCGGACGCCAGGTCGCGGCTGGTCTCCGCCGCGCGCAGCGCCGCCAGCGCCTGGGCCTGGGAAAGCTTCAAATCCTGAGGGTCCAGTTCCATCAGCACCTGGCCGTGTTTGACCACGGAACCGACGTCCACCTTGCGCGACACGATCTTTCCGCCGACGCGGAATCCCAGCCGGGACTCGACACGGGAGCGCACTTCGCCTGAAAATTCGGCGTTGACGTCAATATTGCTGCTTTGGACGACCATTGTGCGAACGGGCCGGATCTCCTCGGTTTTCGGCTCGGTCTTGGAACACGCGGCAAGCAGCAAGGCTGCGGCCAGCGCCACGGGAAGTTTTTTTGCGACAAACACGATGTATTTCCTTCACATTCGCAATTGCGAGGATGTCAGATTGCAATTATTATTTCTGGTCCGGCGAGTTTACTGACTTTCCGGTAAGGTAAAAATTATAGTTGGGTCAACCTACCTTGAAAATGACTTTCGCGTCATTTATTTAGAATACTTCCTCTATGCCTGTTGACCACTACGAGAATTTCCCCGTCGCCTC
>DASWYX010000443.1:0-2879 GCA_036404755.1 Pseudoduganella sp. | reverse complement strand
CCAGACCCGGCAGGGCCAGCGCCGCCAGCATCAGCGCCTGGCCAGGACTGCGCTTCTCGTTCGCGACCGCCATCAATTGCACCCGCATCCGCCGCCGCCCACGCTGCCGGAGCCGAAGGCGGCTTCCTTGCTGTCGTAGGTGTGCGCCGAGTAGGCTGATTCAAGGCGGTTGCCGTCAAAGCGCATGGCGGGACGCGCCAATGCGCCCTTCTCCCACGGCGCCACCGGCTGCACCATCGCGCACGCGGACAGTCCGAGCGCCAGCAAGGACGCAAGGAGCAGGCGAACCAGCAAGCGTTTCATTTTCCCTCCTTCAGCGCAGCGCCCACCTTCGCCTCCAGTTGCGCGGTGTCGGCTGGATTGAATCCGGTGTGTAGCCACAGCAGTTGTCCGTCCCGGCCGATCAGGGCGCTGCTGGGCATGCCCTTGATGCGGTAAGCTTTGGCGGTGTCGCCGGCCGGGTCGTAGACGATGGTGAAGGTGGCGGACACCTGGGCCAGGAAGGCCGCCGCGTCCTCGCGCTTTTCATCGAGATTGATGGCGACGATGTGCAGGCCGTCGGCCGAGTGCCGCTTTTGCAGGCCGTTCATCCAGGGGAAGGATTTCCTGCAGGGCGCGCACCAGGAGGCCCAGAAATCGAGGTATACCATCCTGCCGCGCAGGGCGGCCAGGTGCACGGCGCCATGATCGCCCGGCAGCTCGAAGTCCGGCGCAGGCGCGGCCCATGCGACCGGCGCAAGGCCAAGCAGTACGGCGCACGTGCAGCTACGAACCATAGGGACTCCATAATCCGACGTGCGCCTATCTTAGCAGTTATTTCTTGCCGCTTTCCTTGCGCGGGGCCCCGTCGCGCGACTTGCCGTTCACCTGCAGTCCCGCTTCGGAAAGGCGCATCGCATTTTTCTCGCCGATGCCCTTCACGCGGCGTTCAAGGTCCGGCCAGTCCTTGAACTCGCCCTTCGCGCGCTCCTCCATGATGGCCTTGCTCTTGGCCGGGCCGATGCCTTTGACAGAGTCCAGCGCCGCGGCGTCGGCCTTGTTGACATCGACCTGGGCAAACGCGATGCCCATGAACGCCACCCAGGCCACCAATGACAGCAACACTTTCCTGATCATACCTGCCTCCATTGTGTGAACGCGAGACGACCTCGCATCGCACACAACGGCGCGCCTCATCCGCCGTTGACGCCGTGCGCGCCGCGTTTGAGGCAGATCAAGCGGTGTCCACTATCGCAGAACCAGTTCAACGCGGCGGTTCTTCGCCCTGCCCTCGTCGCTGGCATTGCTGGCGACCGGCGCCAGGTTGGCGACGCCGCGCGCCGTCATGCGATTGGCGGCGATGCCGTATTTGTTCGCCAGCGCTTCCGCCACGGCCTGGGCGCGCTTCTGCGATAGCGCCATATTCGCTTCGAACTCGCCCTGGTCGTCGGTGTGGCCAACGATGAAGACCTTCTGCTGCGGCTTTGCTTTCAGCGCTTGAGCCATCTGCTCCAGCTGTTCGGCGGACTGCTCGCGGATCACGGCCTTGTTGGTGTCGAAGGTCACGCCGTACAGGGCGACCTTGCCTTCGCGCTGCAGCGCGTCCTGGATGGCGCGCGTGTCGACGGTGACCTTGCCGCCTTCGAGTTTTGCCGGCTCGATGATCTGGATGAACTGGCGTACGCGCCCTTCCTCGCCGCCACCGACCAGGCCCACCTGCACATACATCGTCCCTGCCGGCAGTTGCTTGCTGGCGCTGATGTAGTGGAAGGCCGGCTGGTTGGCGCTGTTGAAGATATTGCTGACCATCGGGTTGAAGGATTTCCAGTTCACTTCGCGCGGCAGCTCCTGCACCAGCTGCTGCACCTTCTGCTGTTCGCACTGGCTCGTTTCGCAGGCGTAGATCGTCTGGAAGCCGGCGGCCGCCAGCGCTTGCTGGAAGTTGCGGTGAACTTCGAGGGGGCTGCGGTTTTTCGGGCCCCAGTAGAAGCGATTGCTGGTGCGGCCTTCAACGGTTTGCAGCACCAGCTTGCCCTGCCCGGGCGCGACGATCTTTGCCTGGCCGAGGTTCTCGCCGCCTGTCATGTACAGGGTCGAGCCTTCGTAGCGTTTCAGCATGGGGTGGTCTGCGCCGCCTGCGATGTCCTTGTCGAAGTCGATGGCGGCGGTGGCTTGGGAGGCGGCTACCAGCAAGATAGCCGCAAGAGGAATGTGGCGCATTGCGATGTCCGGCTTTGAGTTGACGGGAAGTCAATATAGCAGGAAGCCGGGCCGCAATGCGCCGGTAATCGGCGCGCTGTATGACCGAGGGGATTACGCGCCGAACAGTTCTTCGCGGGTGACGGTGGCGGTACCCAGTTTGCCGACGACGATGCCGCCGGCGCGGTTGGCCGTCTGCACGGCTTCGTCCCAGCTGGCGCCCGCGCCTAGCATGGCCGCCATGGTGGCGATCACCGTGTCGCCGGCGCCGGACACGTCGAACACTTCGCGCGCATCGGCCGGGATGTGGAAGCGGTCGTCGGCCGTGTACAGCGTCATGCCCTCTTCCGAGCGCGTGAGCAGCAGCGCATCGAGCTTCAGTTCCGCGCGCAGGTTCTGCGCCTTGGTGGTCAGCTGCTCTTCGCTGTTCCAGCTGCCCACGATGCGCTTCAGTTCCGACTTGTTCGGCGTGAGCACGGTGGCGCCCATGTAAGGCGTGAAGTCGTCGCCCTTCGGGTCGACCATCACGATCTTGCCTTCGGCGCGCGCGGTGGCGATCATGTCGGCCACGTTGACCAGGCTGCCCTTGTTGTAGTCGGACAGGACGATCACGTTATAGTCCGGCAGCAGGGTCTTGTACTGAACCAGCTTGTTGCGCAGGACGGTGTCGCTGGGCGGCTCTTCGAAGTCGATGCGCACCA
>DASWYX010000442.1:0-2213 GCA_036404755.1 Pseudoduganella sp. | reverse complement strand
GACAGGCGCTGCGGGGAGACGCATACGGGACCGGTCGGGCGCTGCCGGCAAGATGGCGCGCGGATCGGGGACCCACGCTGCGCATTGCGGCCCGCACGCAACGTCAGGGCTTGCCGGCCACAGCGGAAATGCGCCGTACCTTGCCAGCCTCGTTCTCGCCGCACACCACCCAGCCATCCCTGCCCGCCGCCTTGGCTGCATAAAGCGCCTCATCGGCCATCGCGAGCAGCGACTCGGGCGTAGCGCTATCCCCCGCGGACACCGCAATGCCAACGCTGGTCGTCACGCGAATACTGCGTCCCGAGCACTCGAACGGCGTGCGCATGGCCGCCATGATGTGCTCGCCCAGCTGCGCCACTTGCCCCTCGCCGGCCAGCTGTTCGAAGACGATCACGAACTCATCCCCGCCCAGGCGCGCCACCAGGTCCGTGCTGCGCACCGTGCGGTGCAGGCGCTTGGCGAATTCAACCAGCACCTCGTCGCCGCCGCCGTGGCCCAGCGTGTCGTTGATCGACTTAAAGTAATCGACATCGAGATAGGCCAGCGCCAGCCGCTGTCCCGTACGCGACGCGCGGGCAATGGCCTGCGGCAGCGATTCCTCGAACTTGCGCCGGTTGGCCGCACCGGTCAGCGAATCGCTGAGCGCGAGTTCGGCCAGCTTGTTCTGCGCCGCGGCGCGCTGGCTCGTCAGCGCATAAAAGGCGCGGCTCAGGTCGCCGAATTCATCGCGGCGGTCGGTGTCGAAGACATGAATATCGTCCAACCCCGCCGTAACGCGCGAAGCCCGGCGACGCAGGCGCAGCAAGGGGCGCATCAGCACGCGCGTCGCCAGCAGCCCCAGCGCGCCGCAAGCCACGGCCACGATCACGGACGCCAGCACGGCCTGCCGCCGCAAGCCCAGCACCACCGCCAGCGCTTCCTGTTCCGAATAAACGGCGCCCACGACCCAGTTCGATCTGTTCAGGCGCTTGTACGCCACCAGCACGCGTTCGCCGGACGGCTTCGTGCCCACAGCCCGTCCCTCCGTACCGCCCTGCGCGGCAGCCAGCGCCGTCGCCAGCGCGTTTTGCGCCGGCTGCAGGATCAGGCCCGCATCGGGATGATGCGCGATCGTGCCCCGCTCGCTCAGGATGAACAGAAAACTGCCTTTGCCGGGATGCAGGGCCGCGATCTGTCCCGAAAAACTCGGACGGTCCAGGTCAATCGCGCCCGCGAGGATATAGCGCAGATTGCCGCGCTCATCGAACACGGGCTCGGTCACCAGCACCACCGGCTTGCCGGACAGCGCGCTACGGAACGGCTCCGAAATCAGGCCTTCGCGCTGCGCCACCGTCTGCTTGAAATAGGCGCGATCGGCCACGTTCAGGTGGCCCACGTCGCGGCGGTCGCGCAGGCTGGCGAACAGCAGGCCGCCCGGATCGATCGCCACCACATTGAAGAAGGCACTGCGCAGGCTCGCGCTGCGTTCCATCATCGTTTGCAGCTGCTGCGGCGTGACATTGGGTCCGATGCGCTCAGCCTGCGCCTGCAGCAACTCGCGCTTGGACGTCAGATCCTGATCGATGAAGGCCGCGGCGCTGGACAGCAAGGCGACCTGCTGTGTGGAGAGGTCCTCGCGCAAACGCCGCTCGGCCAGCCACGACAAGCTCAGCGCAACCAGGCCGGAAGCCAGCAGCACGAGGCCCGCCACCAGCACCGCCATGCGCAGGCGGAAAGTGGCTGGCATCACGGATGCACTCCGTCGCGCAGCGGAATCACCTCGGCCTGATGCATACCCGAATGCGCGAGGATCGCGCCGGCGATCACCTGCATCACCGAAGCCGCACCGACAGGATGGCACACCACGGCGTGGCCGTGCCTGCCCGCTTCGGAAGCATGTGCAGGATCGGCGACCAGCAGGATCAGCACTTCGCTAAAACCTGCCAAGCGGCGCAGCGATTTCAGCCCAGCCAGCGCGTCCGCATCGCCGGGTTCGTAGGCGCAGAGGACGATGTCCGGACTGAAGTGGCAAGCGACCTTCAAGTCATCCAGGTGTGGATCGAGCCGCACCACGGAATGGCCGGCCACACGCAGGCTGCTCGCCAGAGCGTCAGCCGCAACAATATTGGAATCAAGGATAAGAACGCGCAGCGCCAGCGAAATCATGGATGTCTCCGGAATTGTGGCCAGGGGTTGGTGGCCAGCTTTTCCGGCGAATATGAGGCCGGGTCTGT
>DASWYX010000441.1:0-30375 GCA_036404755.1 Pseudoduganella sp. | reverse complement strand
ATCAACGATACCCACGGCCATGAGGTCGGCGACAGGGCGATTCTCGCGGTGTCGCTGCTGCTGACGGAAACGATGCGCGGCATCGACCTCGCGGCGCGCTTCGGCGGCGAGGAGTTCGTGCTGCTGATGCCGGAGACGCATGCGGAGGTGGCGGCACTTGCGGCGGAGCGCCTGCGCGAGGCGATGTCGGCGCTGCGCGTGCTGGCTGATGACGGGGCGGAGGTGGCGCTTACGGTCAGTATCGGCGTTTCCAGCGCCGATCCGATGGGGGTGCAGGATACGCCATCCTCCCTGCTCGTGCGCGCCGACAAGGCGCTGTACCGGGCCAAGAAGGAAGGCCGCAACTGCGTCAAGACGGCGGATCAATGATCCGCCCTACACGTTAGGGGACATTTGATCCGCAACACGGCGTAGGGCGGATCATTGATCCGCCGTGCGTGCGGTACCGCGGCTTACGCCTCGGTCCGGCTGGTTGCGGTACCGCGGCTTACGCCTCGGTATCGGGCTGGTTGGAGGGATGGGCGGCGACGAATGCCGGCAAATTCACGCAATGCTCGTTGATACTGGCGATATTGGGGAACTGCGCCATATCGATATTGAAGCGCTGGGCGTTGAAGACTTGCGGCACCAGCAGGCAATCGGCCATGGTCGGCGTATCGCCGTAGCAGAAGCGTCCCATATCGCCATCGCGCTCCAGGTGCGCTTCGAGGTCGCGCATGCCGAGGAGATTCCAGTGCTTCCACCACTCGTTCTTGGCCTCCTCGGTAAAGCCCAGCGGTCCTTTCAAATGCTTCAGCACGCGCAGATTGGTCAGCGGATGCGTATCGCAGGCGATGGTCTGCGCCAGCGCGCGCACGCGGGCGCGGCCGACCGCATCCTGCGGCAGCAGCGGCACCATGGGATGCACCTCGTCCAGATACTCGATGATCGCCAGCGACTGCGTCAGCACTACACCGTTGTCCTCCAGCGCCGGAATCAGCGCGCTGGGATTCACATCGGTATAGGCTTGTTTGCGCTGCTCGCCGCCATCGCGCAGCAGGTGCACGGGGATGGCGTCGTACTCCAGGCCCTTCAGGTTCAGCGCAATGCGCACACGGTAGGCAGCCGAGCTGCGGAAATAGGTGTACAGCTTCATGCACGTTCCCCATAGTTGCGGACAGTCTGTTCGATGGCGCCGAAGATGCTCTTGCCCGTCTGGTCGTTCATTTCAATGCGCACGATGTCGCCGAATTTCAGGAAGCTGGTTTGCGGTGCGCCCGTTTCGATGGTCTCATACATGCGCACCTCGGCCAGGCAGCAATAACCGACGCCGCCGTTGGCGATGCTGGAGCCGTGCAGGTCGCCCTGCTTGTTGGAGACGGTACCCGAACCGATGATGGAGCCGGCGCACAGTTCGCGCGTTTGCGCCGCGTGCGCCACCAGCTGAGCAAAGCTGAAGGTCATGTCCACGCCTGCATTCGGCTTGCCGAAAGGCTGGCGGTTGATCTGCACCAGCAGCGGCAGGCGCAGCTTGCTCTCTTCCCAGTGGCGGCCCAGTTCATCGGGCGTGACGGCCACCGGCGAGAAAGCGCTGGCCGGCTTGGAATTGAAGAAACCGAAGCCCTTTGCCAGCTCGTTCGGAATCAGGTTGCGCAGCGAAACGTCGTTGACCAGCATGACCAGGCGGATGGCCTGCGCCGCTTCCTCCACGCTCGCACCCATTTTCACATCGCCCGTGACCACGGCCACCTCCGCCTCCAGGTCGATGCCCCAGTCTTCGGACAGGGCATACACCGGGTCGCGCGGGCCGACGAAGGAATCCGAGCCGCCCTGGTACATCAGCGGGTCCGTGTAGAAGGACGGCGGCATGTCCGCATTGCGCGCCTTGCGCACCAGCTCAACGTGATTGATGTAGGCGGAACCGTCCGCCCACTGGAAGGCGCGCGGCAGCGGCGAGTGGCACTGCTTCTCGTCGAAAGGCTGGGCGCCGGACGCGCTGCCCTGGTTCAGCAGGGCATAGATCTGCTTCAGGTGCGGTGCGGTGCTGTTCCAGTTGTCCAGCGCGAACTGCAGGGTCGGCGCGATGTTCGGCACGGCCTGGCAAAACTTCAGGTCGCGCGATACCACGACCAGGCGGCCGTCCCGGCTGCCATCTTTCAGGGTTGCGAGCTTCATTTTCTTCCTAACTTATTCTTGCGGGGCGTGCATCCACGCGGCGTGCTTGGGCGCCTTTTTCGTTTTAGACCATTCTTCGAGCATTTCCCACTTTACCGCGTCCAGTTTCTGCATCATCTCCGGCGTGCCGGTGTTGACGGCCAGCTCCAGGCGGTGGCCGTTCGGATCGAAGAAGTAGATGGACTTGAAGATGGTGTGATTGACCGGGCCGATGACGTCGATACCCGCCGCCATCAGGCGCTCCTTGGTCGCCAGCAGCTCATCCATGGACTCCACTTCCATCGCCAGGTGCTGCACCCAGGCCGGCGTGTTCTCGTCGCGGCCCATCACGGGCTGGGTCGGCAACTCGAAGAAGGCCAGCACATTGCCGTTGCCGGCGTCCAGGAACACGTGCATATAGGGGTCCGGCGCCTTGGTCGACGGCACCTCGTCTTCGGCGATGGCCAGCACGAAGTTCATGTTCAGGTGCTTCACATACCACTCCACGGTCTCTTTCGCGTCCTTGCAGCGGTAGGCGACGTGGTGGATTTGCTTGATTGTCATGGCGGGGTCTCCTCTGTATTCCGACATTAAACTCCCGTTTCAGCTATCATACAAACGATATTTTCATGGCTATTTATCAGATTTTCCGATGAGTCCAACCGTCCGCCAGATGCGCGCCCTCGTTGCCGTGGCCCGCACCGGCAGCTTCACGCTGGCCGCCGAACTGCTGCACGTAACCCAGTCCGCCCTGTCGGGCCAGATCAAGGAACTCGAGCAGCTGCTGGGCGTACGGGTGGTGGAGCGCAATACGCGCCGTGTGCAGCTGTCCGAAGTGGGCCGCGAGCTCTCTCCCCTGTTCGACAAGATGCTGCAGGACCTGGACGGCGCGATGGCCGATATCGCCAGCCGCAAGGCGCTCAAAAAAGGCATGGTGCGCGTGGCGGCGCCCCAGATGATGTGCTGTACGCTGCTGCCGGAAGTGATCGCGGCCTATCGCGAGGCCTATCCGGGCGTGCAGGTGCAGTTGATCGACGTGCCGGTCGATAATGTGTCGCCGCGCGTGTCCAGCGGCGAGGTGGACGTGGGCATCGGGCCGGAACGCGATATCGGCGCCGAGGTGGATGCCCAGCTGCTGTTTGAAATGCCCTTCGTCGCCGTGTTCCCGGCCGGCCATCCCCTCGCCTCACGCAGCGAAGTGCGCTGGGAAGATCTCAATGCGCATCCGCTGATCGCCCTGCAGGGCCAGTTCACCGAGCGCCTGCTGCGCGAGATGCATACCCTGTCGCCCTACAACGAAGTCACCTTCATGACGACGGCCCTAGCCATGGTCGCATCCGGCCTGGGCGTAACGGCCTGCCTGCCTTACGCGGCGCCCATGGTGCGCCGCTATGGGCTGGAAATGCGTCCCCTGATCGAGCCCGAGCTGACGCGCAAGTTTTTCATCTATACCAAGTCCTCGCGCACACCGTCGCCCGCAGCGGAACGCTTCATCAGCTTCCTTGGCGAACACGCCGTATAATTTCCCCCATGTCTCACGATACCAGCGCAATCAACAAGACCATGGACAAGTTCGACGGCCACCACAGCGTGTGGCTGTTCGGTTACGGGTCCCTGATCTACAAAGCCGATTTTCCCTTCATCGAGCGCCGTCCCGCCAGCATCCGCGGCTGGACGCGCCGCTTCTGGCAAGGCTCGCACGACCATCGGGGCACACCCCAATCGCCTGGCCGGGTGGCCACGCTGATCCCGGAGGAAGGCGCCGTGTGCCACGGCGCGGCCTACCTGGTGACGCCAGAGGAATTCGCCCACCTGGACCACCGCGAAAAAAACGGCTACCTGCGCCTGCCGATCGACATCCACTTCGATGACGGCGGCGTGGAAGAAGGCCTGGTCTACATCGCCACCGCCGACAACGCCGCCTATCTCGGCGACGCTCCCATCGAGGAAATCGCCCGCCACATCGCCGCCGCTTCCGGCCCCAGCGGCCCGAATACCGAATACCTGCTGCGCCTGGCCCAGTCCCTGCGCGAAATGGGCCACCACGACGAGCATGTGCACGCCATCGAGGACCACCTGGCCCGTCTGCACCCCGGCGCCGCCGGCTGATCCGGCGCCGCCGCCGCCCGTCAGAACAAGTCCATCTGCCCTGCCGCTGCAGCCGCCTTGGCGCGCGGACCGAGGGGCGGCACGACCAGCGGACGCTTGAAGCGCGTGCAATCGAGCTGGCGGAAGCGGGTGCCGCGGCCCAGCATGCCGAGACGCTTCACCGACTTCTCGATGCGCTGGTGGATCAGATCCGCCCAGATGCCCTCGCCGTGCATGCGGTTGCCGAAAGTGGCGTCGTAATCCTTCCCGCCGCGCATGTCGCGCACGCGGTTCATCACGCGCGCTGCCCGGTCCGGGAAGTGCGCTTCCAGCCACTCCTGGAACAGCGGGCTCACTTCCCACGGCAGTCGCAGCACCACATAGCTTGCCATGACCGCGCCGGCGTCGCAGGCGGCCTTCATCACCTTTTCGATATCCGGCTCCGTTACGAAAGGAATGATGGGCGCGATGCTGACGCCGACCGGAATGCCGGCCCTGGCCAGCGTTTCAATGGTGCGCAGGCGGCGCGCGGGGGCGGCCGCGCGCGGCTCCAGCGTGCGGGAAATCTTGCTGTCCAGCGTGGTGACGGTGATCGAGGCGGCGGCCAGGTTTTGCTGCGCCATGGCGCCGAGAATGTCGATATCGCGCTCGATCAGCGAGGATTTGGTAATCAGGCCAACCGGATGTTCACATTCCTGCAATACTTCCAGCACGCGGCGCGTGAGCTTGTATTGCCGCTCGCAGGGCTGGTAAGCGTCCGTATTCACGCCGAGCGCGATCGCCTCGGGCACGTAGCCCGGCTTGGCCAGTTCGCTGCGCAGCAGTTCGGGCGCATTGACTTTCGCGAACAGCCGCGTTTCGAAATCCAGCCCCGGCGACAGGCCGAGATAACTGTGCGATGGGCGCGCGAAGCAATAGATGCAGCCGTGCTCACAGCCGCGGTAGGGGTTCAGCGACACGTTGAACGGAATGTCCGGCGACTGGTTGCGGGTCAGGATGGACTTCGCCGTTTCGTCGGTGACGTGGGTGCGCCAGGCCTTGGGTTCCTCGACCTCGTGCTCCCAGCCATCGTCATACGCTTCGCGCCCGAGCACCTCGTAGCGCCCTTGCAAATTTGACACTGCGCCGCGCCCCTTCTGCGCCTTCAGCGACTGGGGCGGCAACATCACCTGCCCTTCAAATTCATCGTCCTGCATGAGCTGCCTCGATACTGTATATATATCCAGTATTCTAAGCCTGTCCGCCGGCCGCTGCAAGCTGGGTGTCTGGTCAAACTGGTATCATTCGCACTTCCCGGGGATCTCTCCCTCCTACCAAGAGCAATAAATGACCAAATCCACAACGCTGCCCTCCTTCTGGAGCCGGATTTCCCTCGCCATCGGCGCCTTTTTCAGGACCCTTGGCGATGCCGAATTTGCCGCGCGCGTGCGTGACGCCGACCTGGCGCCCACCGCAGCCCCAACTCCCGCACCGGCGCCCGTTGCGCCGCAACCTGCTCCGGCCCCCGCCGCCGCGCCCCTGCGCGAAGCGACGCCGGATGCAGCCCTGCAGCTTCTCAGTCTGCTGCAGCGCGAAGCCCGCCTGATCGACTTCACGCAAGAGAACCTGAGCGGCTATGCCGACGCCGACATCGGCGCCGCCGCCCGCGTGGTGCACGAAGGCTGCGCCAAGGTGCTGCGCGAACACTTCACCATCGAAGCCGTCCGCAATGAAGCGGAAGGCAGCCGCGTCACGCTGCCGGAAGGCTTCGACGCCGCCGCCGTGCGCCTGACCGGCAACGTGGTCGGCAAGGCGCCGTTCACCGGCACGCTGAGCCACCGCGGCTGGCGCGCCACCAGTGTGCGCCTGCCGAAACTGGCCGAAGCGCATGACGCGAAAGTCCTGGCGCCGGCGGAGGTGGAATTATGAGCGACCCGCGCTACGCCATCGGCATCGACCTTGGCACCACGCACAGCGCCCTGTCCTACGTGGACCTGGGCGGCAGCGACGGCGAGAAAACCCAGCACGGCGTGCTGCCGGTGCCGCAGCTGACCGCGCCCGGCACCGTGGAAGAACTGCCGCTGCTGCCATCCTTCCTCTACCTGCCGCACGCCGATGAACTGGCCCAGGGCGAAGTGGCCCTGCCCTGGCCAGCCACCGAAGGCCAGGTGACGGGCGAAATGGCGCGCAGCCGCGGCGCCACCACGCCGATCCGCCTCGTCTCCAGCGCCAAGAGCTGGCTGTGCCACCCGGGCGTGGACCGCCGCGCCGCCATCCTGCCCAACGATGCGCCGGAAGAAGTGTCGCGCGTTTCCCCCCTGGAAGCGTCCACCCGCTACCTGCAGCACCTGCGCTCGGCCTGGGACAACGCGCATCCGGACGCGCCCTTCACCGAGCAGGCCGTCACCGTGACGATCCCCGCATCCTTCGATCCAGCCGCGCGCGAGCTGACGGCCGAAGCGGCCAAGGCGGCCGGCTATGAAGGCCTGACCCTGCTGGAAGAACCGCAGGCCGCCCTGTACAGCTGGATCCAGGGCAGCGATGGCCGCTGGCGCAAGGAAGTGAAACCGGGCGACATCATCCTGGTGGTCGACGTGGGCGGCGGCACCAGCGACTTCTCGCTGATCGCCATCCTGGAGCGCGACGGCAAGCTGGAACCGCACCGCGTGGCCGTGGGCGACCATATCCTGCTGGGCGGCGACAATATGGACCTGGCGCTGGCCCACCTGGTGGCGCGCAAGCTGTCCGCCAACGGCACCCAGCTCGATGCCTGGCAGCTGCGCGCGCTGACTTACGGCTGCCGCGCCGCCAAGGAAAACTTGCTGGCCAATGCCGACGCCCAAACCTGGCCCATCGTCGTGCCAAGCCGCGGCTCGAAGCTGATCGGCGGCTCGATCCGCACCGAACTGACGCGCGAGGAAGTCACCACCTTCATCACCGACGGCTTCTTCCCGGTGGTGGACGCGTCGGCCCGTCCGGCCCAGCGCGCCCGCGCCGGCCTGACCCAGCTCGGCCTGCCCTATGCGCAGGACGCGGCCATCACCCGTCACCTGGCCGCCTTCCTCGGCCGCCAGGTCGGCGCCACCGCCGAACTGGAAGGCTTCACGCCAAACGAAGCGCACACCTTCCTGCATCCGAGCGCGGTGCTGTTCAACGGCGGCGTGTTCAAGTCCGAGCTGCTGGCCCAGCGCGTGATGGACACCATCAACGGCTGGCTCGCATCCGAGGGCTCGGAGACGGCCCGCATGCTGGGCGGCGCGGACCTGGACCTGGCCGTGGCGCGCGGTGCGGCCTACTACAGCTACGTGCGCCGTGGCGCCGGCGTGCGCATCCGCGGCGGCACGGCGCGCTCCTACTACGTGGCCGTGGAATCCTCGATGCCGGCCATCCCGGGCATGGAACCGCCGATCCAGGCCCTGTGCGTAGCGCCGTTCGGCATGGAGGAAGGCAGCGAGCTGGAACTGCCGGGCCAGGAATTCGGCCTGGTGGTGGGTGAGCCGGTGCACTTCCGCTTCTTCGGCTCCTCCGTGCGCCGCCAGGACCAGATCGGCGACGTGCTGGATAACTGGGGTCCGGATGAACTGATCGAGCTCAATGAAATCCAGGCCGAGCTGTCGCCGGAAGGCCGCCAGGCGGGCGATGTGGTGCAGGTGCGCCTGCACGCCTACGCCAGCGAGGCGGGCACGCTCGAACTGCTGGCGGTGGCACGCGACGGCCAGCGCTGGAAGGTGGAGTTCGACGTGCGCGGCGCTGCGGAAGGTCAATGACCTATTTAGTCGGCATCGACCTGGGCACCACGAACACGGTGCTCGCCTACGCGGCGCCCGGCGCCGCGATTGAACTCTTCCCCATCGAGCAGCTGATCGCGCCCGGCGAGTACGCGGCGCAGACGCTGCTACCTTCGCTGCGCTATCACCCGGCGCCGGGCGAACTGCCCGGCGGCGAGGCGCCCGTGATCGGCCAGTTGGCGCGCAAGCTTGGCGCCCAGGTGCCGGGACGCCTCGTCGCCAGCGCCAAGAGCTGGCTGTCGCATCCGGACGTGGACCGCATGGCGCCCATCCTGCCCTGGGGCGCGGAGGCAGACGTGCCCAAGGTGTCGCCGGTCGAGGCCAGCGCCAGCTACCTCGTCCACCTGCGCAATGCATGGAATGCGCGCTTTCCGAAGCAGCCGCTGGAACGCCAGCAAATCGTGCTGACCATTCCCGCCTCCTTCGACGAAGGCGCGCGCGCGTTGACGCTGGAAGCGGCGCGCATGGCCGGACTGCCGTCCGTAAAACTCTTGGAGGAACCGCAGGCGGCCTTCTACGACTGGCTGCACCGCCACCGCGCCTCGCTGGCGGCCGAGCTGGCCGACGCCCGGCTCGTGCTGGTTGCCGACGTGGGCGGCGGCACCACGGACTTCAGCCTGATCAGCGTGGCCATTGTCGATGGACAGCCGCAGATGACGCGGATCGGCGTCGGCAACCACCTGATACTCGGCGGCGACAATATGGACCTGGCGCTGGCCCGTCTCGCCGAGTCGCGCCTGCCCGGCGGCGGCGCCGGCGCCCGCCTCTCGGCCGGCCAGCTGGCGCAGCTCACCGAGCGCGCCCGTTCCGCCAAGGAGCTTCTGCTCGCGCCGGATGCGCCCGAGCAAACCACCGTCACCCTGCTCGGTTCCGGCTCGCGCCTGATCGGCGGCAGCCGCTCGGCTGCGCTGACACGCGCCGAAGCGGAACAAATCGTCGTTGACGGTTTCTTCCCCTTCAATGAACAGAAGGAAGATGCGAAACGCACGCGCGGCGGCATCGTCGAATTCGGACTGCCGTATGCAAGCGATCCCGCCGTCACGCGTCACCTGGCCAGCTTCCTGCGCCAGCACGCTGCGGCCGCACGCGAGGCGCTCGGCCTGGCGGACGACGGCAGGCTGCCCGTGCCGGATACGCTGCTGCTGAACGGCGGAGTGTTCCGCGCCGAAGCGCTGGCGCGGCGGCTGGCGGAAACGCTGTCCGGCTGGCGCGGCGCGCCCGTGCGTGTGCTGCACAACGATAATCCGGACGTGGCCGTCGCGCGCGGCGGCGTCGCCTATGCGCTCGGCAAACAGGGGCTCTCGCCCACCATCGGCGGCGGTTCGCCGCGCAGCTACTACCTGTTGCTGGATGGCGCGCGGGCGCCGGGCGTTTCGCGCCGCGCCGTGTGCATCCTGCCGCGCGGCGCTGAAACGGGCCGCGAAATGCGACTGGAAGACCGCAGCTTCGCGCTGCGCCTGGGGCGGCCGGTGCGCTTCCATATCGTTTCCACCATCGCGGACGAGCACCAGCCGCTGGCCGGCGAACTGGCCGAATTGAAGCCGGATGATTTCGTCCAGTTGCCGGTAATCGCCACCGTGCTGCGCGACAGCGGCGACGCGGCCGCTCGCAAGGAAATCCCGGTGCAGCTGGCGGCCTCGCTCAGCGAAGTGGGCACGCTGGAGGTGCATTGCGTGTCCGCCGACGAGCAGCGCTGGCTGCTGGAATTCGACCTGCGGGCCGGCACCGAATCCGGCGACGCCGCGGCCGATGACGCGCCTGCAGGACCAGCCCTGCCCGCCCGCTTCAGCGAAGCCATCGAAAAAATCGACCGCATCTTCGGCACGCGCGCCCAGCATGTGGAAGTAAAGGAAGTGCGCCAGTTGCGCAGCCAGCTGGAACACTTGCTGGGCAGCCGCGAACGCTGGGAAACCCATACGCTGCGCGGCCTGTTCGATGCGCTGATCGAACGCGCCAAGGGACGCCGCCGCTCGCCGGAGCATGAGCGGGCGTGGCTGAACCTGAGCGGCTACTGCCTGCGCCCCGTCTTCGGCCATCCGCTGGACGAGTACCGCATCGAGCAGCTCTGGGCCCTGTTCCCGCAAGGCGTGCAGCACCACAAGGACCCGCAGGTCACCGCCGAATGGTGGACGCTGTGGCGGCGTGTGTCCGGCGGCCTCGATCCGCAAGCGCAATTGCGCCTGCTGGACGATTTCGCCTTCAACCTGCAGGCCGACGCCGCGGAGCGCGGCAAGCGCCCCGTCACGCTGGTCAACGGCAGCGAGGACGATATGCTGCGCCTGGGCGCATCGCTGGAGCGCATCCCTTCCGCATACAAGGCTGAAATCGGCGACTGGATGATGGGCGAACTGGCCAAGGCGCCCAGGCTGGCGGCCCAGGACGCCGCCAAGGCTGCGGCGCTGTACACGCGTTACCTGTGGGCGCTGGGCCGCGTGGGTGCACGCCGTCCCTTCCATGGCAGCGCGCACGATGTGGCGCCGGTGGAAACTGTCGAGGACTGGCTGCGGGAGCTGATGAAACTGGACTGGCGCAAGATCGAGCCGGCCGGCTTTGCCGCCGCCCACCTCGCGCGCATGACCGGCGACCGAGCGCGTGACATTAACGACACGCTGCGCGCCGAAATCGTCAGCCGCCTGGAAGCGGCCAACGCGCCGCCCAGCTGGGCGGCCATGGTGCGCGAAGTGGTGCAGCTGGACCAGGCCAGCGAACAGCGCATGCTGGGCGAAGCGCTGCCGCCCGGCCTCAAGCTCCTGGGCTGAGCGCGGCGCCGCGCGCGGCCAGCGCCTGCTGCTGCGCGACGAAATTGTCGAAGGCGGCAATCAGCGGGTCGTATCTGTGCTCGTCGCCTTCCAGCTGGGCCAGCGCGTAGGCCGTCGCTTCCAGCGTGGAAAGCTGGTCCGGCTTGTGCGCCTTGCGAATCAGGTAGTGCGACGGCGGCGTGCCGCGCAAGGGCAGGCGCGGCATGGCTTGCAGCGCAGGGTTCAGGTACAGCATCTTGCGGCTCTTGCGCCAGGTCGCATCCAGCACCACCAGCACCAGCTCCTCCGCGCGCCACGACTCATCGAACGGCGGCGGCGGCGCGATCCCCAGCGAGCGGTCGCCCGGCGTTTCCGGATATAGCAGCACCGCACGCCTCCCGCCCGTCGCCAGCGCGTCGAAAGTCTCCCCCACTTCCAGCTTGCTGCCCGGCAGGGACAGATGCAGCAAGCGCCCGCTATTCTTTGCGTTCGCCACTTCCATCGGATGCTGCAGGATCAGCACGTCCGCCACGCTGCGCACCGGCGCCACAAACCGGCAGATACAGGTCGCTTGTGGACGCAGGCAGTTCGGGCATATGTGGCGCTTGGCATTCATGCCCGCATTCTAACCGCTGCGCTAGGCCGCGCCGAGCAATTCGTCCAGTTGCGCTGCCAGTGCGGGGTCCTTCACGACGGCGTGCAGCCATTCATGCAGCGGCATGTCCGCCCAGGTGGCGGCTTTTTCGGCGAGGTACGCGACGGGGCTGTGGGGTTCGGTTTTCCGGAAGAAGTCTGCGATCTGGCGCAGTTGGGCGACCGCCTGCGACCGGGTCATGGGCGCGCCGCCTGCAACGCCGGAACGGACGGCAATGCCGGCGGCAGCGGCGCCCGGCCAGACGGCGCTTATCTCGCCATCGGAGCCCGCCACCCCCGCGGCCGGCGCCAGCAGGCCGATGAAGTCGATCGCGTGCTGCAAGGCCTCGCGCGAGGCCGCAAACGACGGACCATCGGCGCCAAGGCGCGCATCGACGGCTTGCTCCAGCGCGTGCAGGGCGGACAGACAGTAATCAGCATCCTCCAGCAGCCGCGCGTTGAAGGCTTCCGAATTGCGCCGGCGCTGGCTGTCCAGTTCCGCGACCGTGGGCCCCTCGTCCTCCACGTTGACGGACGCGCCCCAGGCGCCAGCTTCCAGGCGCTCCGCACGCGCCGCACGCTGGCGCGCCCGGTCGAAATCCATCATGGTCACCGCCCCGTCTTCCGATACCGGCATGTCCCTGACCAGCCGGGGCGTCTGCGCCAGCAGCCACGCCAGGTTGCCGGCGCGCTGCTCATGGTCGCCCGGCTCGCCCAGCGGATGCAGGCGGTCCCAATACCGTTCGCACAGGGCGGCCAGCAGCGCAAAGCCGTCCGCCAGTCCGCGAAAATGCAGCGTGCGCGCCTGCGCCTCGGCCAGCCAGACGGCCAGCTTCAGGTCCTTGCTGCGCGACTGGATCAGCAGCGCGCACCGGGTCGCGACAAACGGCCAGTCCGCCTCCTTCAGCGCCACTGCCCACTCGCCCTGGGCCAGGCCCGCCTCATCGTGCTCGCGGGCGCGTGCGACCGCGTCCACTTCCGCGCTGAAGGAAATATCTTCGCCGCAGGGTTCCGCCACACTGACGGGGATCAGAAGCTGTTCGATGCTCGGCATGCCGGCCTCCCTATTTGATGGTGAGCTTGAACTGGCCGTGCCGGTTGGCGCTGGCCTTGATCTTCGAGACGGCCGTGCCCTCCGCCATGCGCGCCAGCACCGCATCCGCAATATCAGGCAGCAGCGCGCCGTTGAGGATACTGTCCACATTGCGCGCTCCGGAATCGACTTCCGTGCAGCGGGCCAGCACGGCTTCCAGCAGCGCCTCGTCCCAGCTGAATTCGGCGTGGTGGTTGTCGTTCACGCGCTGCCCGATGCGGCCCAGCTTGAGCGCGATGATCTGGGCCAGCACGTCGTCGCCGATCGGATAGAAGGGCACGACCTCCAGGCGGCCGAGGAAGGCGGGCTTGAAATGGCGCATCAGGTGCGGGCGCACCAGTTGGTCGAGGTCCTCCGGCGTGGGCCGCTGCGTCGCCGGCTTGTTCAGGCAAGCCTGCATGATCGCGGCGGAGCCGAGATTCGACGTCATGATGATGACCGTATTACGGAAGTCCACCACGCGGCCCTCGGCGTCCTCCATGAAGCCCTTGTCGAAGACCTGGAAGAACAGTTCGGCCACGTCCTGGTGCGCCTTGTCGATTTCGTCCAGCAGCACCACGCTGTAGGGACAGCGACGCACCGCCTCGGTCAGCACGCCGCCTTCGCCGAAGCCCACGTAGCCGGGCGGCGAACCTTTCAGGCCTGAGATGCTGTGCGCTTCCTGGTATTCGCTCATATTGATGGTAATGAGCTTGCGCTCGCCGCCGTAAAGCAGGTCGGCCAGCGCCATCGCGGTTTCGGTCTTGCCTACCCCTGATGGTCCGGTGAACAGGAATACCCCTTTCGGCTTGGATGCGTCCTCCAGGTTGGCGCGGGTGATGCGGATGCGGCGCGCCAGCGCTCCGATGGCGTGGGACTGGCCCAGGATGCGAGATTCCAGCGCGGGACACAGCTGCTGCACCGTGCGCAGTTCGTCACGCAGCATCTTGCCGAGCGGGACGCCGGTCCACGCCGCGACAACCGCCGCCACCACGCGGGCGTCCACCTCCAGCGGCACCATCGGCGCATCGGCCTGCAGTGCCTCGAGATCGCGCTTGAGTGCAGCCGCGCGGGCCAGGTCGCCACCTTCACGCGCAGCCCTGATGTCCGCGCACAGCGACTTTTCGCGCTCCCAGCGGGCGCTCAGCTCACCGTGCCACGCTTGCAGCGTGCCGCGCTCGTCGCGCAGCAAGGAAAGGTGAGCCGCCGGGCCGACCTGACGTTGTGGCCCGCGACCATGCCCAGGCGCGGCCGCCGCGGCAGGGGTTGCGGCCGCGCCCTCCGCTGCGTCGCGTTCCAGCGCCTCGATCTGCGCCTCCAGACGCTCGATCTGCCGCGCCGCATCTTCCAGCATGGGCGGCGCCGCCGTCTGCCCCAGCGCCACGCGCGCGCAAGCCGTATCCAGTACGCCGACAGCCTTGTCCGGCAACTGCCGCCCCGTGATATAACGATGCGACAGCCGCACCGCCTCCGTCACCGCCTCGTCGCGGATGCGGATGCCGAAGTGGCGCTCCATCAGCGGCGCCATCGCGCGCAGCATGGCGGCGGCGGTTGGCTCGTCCGGCTCCTCGACCTTCACCAGCTGGAAGCGCCGCGCCAGCGCAGCATCCTTCTCGAAGTACTTCTTGTACTCGCTCCAGGTGGTCGCCGCGATCGTACGCAGTTCGCCCCGCGCCAGCGCAGGCTTCAGCAAGTTGGCCGCATCGGCCTGCCCCGCCGGCGAGCCCGCCCCGATCATCAGGTGCGCCTCGTCGATGAAGAGCACGATGGGATGGGGGCTGCGCTTTACTTCATCGATCACATTCTTCAGGCGGCTCTCGAACTCGCCCTTGACGCTGGCGCCAGCCTGCAGCAGGCCCATATCCAGCGTATGGATCGCCACGCCGCGCAAGGCGGGCGGCACGTCCTCGGCCGCGATGCGCAGGGCCAGCCCTTCGACCACGGCAGTCTTGCCCACGCCCGCCTCGCCGGTCAGGATGGGATTGTTCTGGCGCCGGCGCATCAGGATATCGACGGCCTGGCGAATCTCGGCCTCCCGCCCGACCACGGGATCAAGCTTGCCGTCGCGCGCCTGCTGCGTAAGGTTGGTGGTGAACTGGTCCAGTGCCGGCGTGGGCCGCAGCAATTGACCGGCCGGATCGCCGCCCTGTTCGATCTCCGGCGCATCCACGGTCTCGCCGGAACCGCGCAGGTATTTCTGCGGCCTGTGCTTCAACTCCTCCACCGGAAACTGCCCGAACAGGTGCGAGGAGCGCGCCGCATACTGCGACAGCGAGGGCTCCGTCAGAAATGCCAGCAGCAGATGCAGGCTGCGGACCTGGTCCGGCTGCGGTAGGCCCAGAGACGCAATCAGCCACCCATGCTCCAGCAGCATCTGCATGCGCTGCGAGAAGACAGGCACGCGGCCGTTGCCGGTCCTGAAAGTGCCCAGTTCCTTGCGCAGATCCGCTTCCAGCGCCGTGAGGCTGATGCTGCACTTGCGCGCCACCGTGCACAGGTCGCAATCCTGCTGGCCCAGCAGGGCCACGAACAGATGCTCGACATCGACCTCCGCATGGCCCATGCCCATGCAGATATTGGCCGCCCGCGTCGCGGCGCTGCGCGTGGTGTCGTTCAGTTTTCCGATCAGTGTTTTCAGGTTGATGCTCATGCTCTGGCTCCGCGTTTGATCGAGTAATGCAGGGAAGATGGTTGCAGGAGTGCGCTGAAGCTGACAGGCTCGCGGGCACCCGGCGCGTGCAGCACGGCGCTGATGGCGAAATCGACGCGGTTGACCGCCCCCTGCCGCAGCTCCAGCCGCACCTGCACATTGCGCAGCCTTGGCTCGTGGCGTTCGACCGTCGCGCGCAGGCTGGCGCAGACACGCGCCCGGTCTTCGCTGCTGCCCACGCACAGCGCCGCGAAGTCGGCCAGGCCGTAATTCAGCACGGATGCCGCGCACTCGGGGTAGGCGCGCTGCAAATGCGCGGGCAGCGCGCAGCGCGTATTCAGCAGGTCCTCCAGGTCGCGCGCGATGGCGTCCTTCAACGCAGGGGTCTCGCCCAGCAGGCGGTCGAACAGGCTCATTGACGCATCCTTCACGAAAAAAAAACCGCGGGGCGTTCGCCACCGCGGCCAAAGTGCCGCCTGCGTTAAACGATGCGGTTGGCTGCCAGGTCCCAGCCGCCGGACGTGTTGCCGCCCGCGCCGCCGGTGATTTTCTGCTGCGTGTATTTCCAGCGCACGCGGGAGAACTTGAATCCCACTTCTTCCGCCAGGATGTCGCCCTCTTCCACCGACGGGGTCACGGCGCCGATCAGCACATTGTCGATCTCGATCTCAAAATACTTCACGCGCTCGCCCTGTGCATCCGCCCGCATGAATTCGAATTTCGCCTTCGGGATGGTGCGGCCCGCCGCGCAGGTTTGCAGCAGGATGGGCGAGGCCAGGTCGGCCAGCTTGGAGATCACGATGTCGCGGTGTTCGCAGCGTTCTGCCGTGTGGCCGCCGCCGGTCGACGAGGTGGCGGAGCGTGGCTGCTCCACACCCCAGCTCACGGATTTGCACTCGATCCAGTCCTTGTGGCGGTCATCGGCGGATTCGCCCTTGATGCCATCGATATACAGGTAGACGTCAATAGCCATTGCATGCTCCTCTCTTGGTTGGTCATCAATAATTGGTCGTTTGCGGCAGCTCCGCGACCAGGCGGAGGGACACGGTCAGTTCGTCCAGCTGGAAGTGCGGACGCAGGAAGCTGACGGCACGGAACACGCCCGGCCGCCCCGGCATCTCGCTCACCTGCACCGATGCTTCGCGCAACGGGAACTGCGCCTTCTGCTCCTGGCTCGCGTTATCGTCCAGCAGCACATACTTCATCAGCCAGCGGTTCAGGAAGTCCTCCACGCTGGAAGCGGAACTGAAGCTGCCGACCTTGTCGCGCATCATGGCCTTCATGTAATGGGCGATGCGCGAAACGGCAAAGATGTATTGCAGCTGGGATGACAGCACGGCGTTGGCATTGGCCGCTTCCGAGCTATATCGGCGTGCCTTCTGTGCCGACTGCGCGCCAAAGAAAGCTGCATAGGCCGTGTTTTTGCAGTGGACGAGGGAGATGAATCCCAGGTCGCTCAATTCCTTCTCGCGGCGGTCCGTGATGGCTACCTCGGTCGGGCACTTGAGCGCCACCTCGCCTTCGTCGGTCTTGAAGGTGTGAGTCGGCAAATCGTCCACCAGGCCGCCGCCCTCGACGCCGCGGATGGCTGCGCACCAGCCGAATTCCTCGAAGGCCTTGGTCAGCTTGGCGGCGAAAGCGTAGGAAGCGTTGCACCACAGGTAGCGCTGATGATCGCTGCCGTCCACGTCCTCCACGAAATTAAAGCCCTCGACGGTGGTGCCGTCCACGGGATTGAACGGCAGGCGGCCCAGGAAGCGCGGCAGCGTCAGCCCCACGTAACGTGCATCTTCGGATTCACGGAAGGCCTTCCATTTCGCATATTCCACCGTATCCAGCACCTTGGCCAGGTCGCGCGGCTTGCCCAGTTCACCGAAACCCTCCAGCCCGAACAGGCCCGGCGCCGCCGCCGTAATGAACGGTGCATGCGATGCCGCCGCCACATGGGACATCTGCTCAAGGAAGTACATATCCTCGGGCTGCCGCGTGATCTCGAAGTCGCCCAGCAGCGTCGCATAAGGCGAACCGCCGAAGGTGCCGAATTCCTCCTCGTAGACTTTCTTGAACATCTCGCTCTGGTCGAACTCCAGCGCGCTCTGGAAGTCGCGCACCAGTTCGCGCTTGGTGGCGTTCAGCATGCGCACTTTCAGGCCCGGGCCGGTGGCGCTGTTACGCACCAGGTAATGCAGGCCCGTCCAGCTCTGTTCCAGTTTCTGGAAGGCCGGTGCGTGCATGATGGCGCTCAGCTGGCTGGAAATCATCCGGTCCAGTTCCGCGATGCGCGCATCCAGCGTGGCGGACAGGTTGTGCGATACCGTCACCGTTCCCTGCACCACCTGGTTCACCAGCTCCGAAATAATGTCGCGCGCACGTTCGTGCTCGGAGCTGGACTTGGCAACCTTGCTTTCCTCGACGATGCGGTCCAGCAGGTCGATGGCTTCGCGCGCCGCGGCGGGAGCGGCTTGCACTTGGGCGGACATCACTCACCTCCATTCGTCAGCGAGGAAAGCTGCTCGGTATTCTGCAGCACGTCGGTCAGCAGATCCTCCAGGCGGTCATTCCCGGCCAGTTTGTTGCGCAGGTCGGCCAGCTTGCCGCGCGTGTCCAGCAGCTTGCTGAGCGGCTCGACCTGCCGCACCACGGACTCGGGCCGGAAGTCCGCCATGGAGCGGAAGCGCAGTTCGACCGGAAACTCGCCCTCGCCCGCCAGCCGGTTCTGCACCTGGAAGCGCGCCACGGGCTCCACGCCGGCCAGCACTTCATCGAAGTTTCCGTTATCGACGTTGACGAACTTGCGGTCCTTCAGGCGCTTCTTGCCGGCGTCCGGATTGCCGCCGAAATCGCCGACCACGCCGACGACGAAGGGCAGCTCCTTGTTTTCCATCGCGTCGCCGATTTCCACGTCATACGTCATCTGCACGCGCGGGGCGCGCACCTTTGTCAGCCGCTTCTGCACACTGTCGCCGCTTGCCATGGTCTGCTCCTATTTGAGTGCGCCAAAAGGATCGGCGCTATTGGTCGGGGATGCCGGCGACGCTTTACCCGGCAATACAGCGCCGCTGCGCGAACCGCCCGCCGTCGGCCGCTTCGCCGGCTTGCTGCCCGGCTGCGGCACGAGCACGTCCTCGCCCAGGCTGGAGCGCAGCAGTTTCGCAAGCTCCTGCGCCTCGCTGCGCACCGAACCGCCAAGATTGTTTTGCTGGCTCAGGTCCGCCAGCGCCTTGGTGGACAGGCGCAGGCCACTGACCGCAACGATGCTGTTGCCCAGGCGGTCCGTGGGATCGCGCTGCAGTATTTCCAGTGCGTTGGTGATCGCTTCGCCATAGCTGCCGCGGTCGTACTTCAGCTGCGCCATCTGCACCCACGGCGCCTTCTCGGCGGGCCAGGTGGCGCCGGCATTCTTCAGGATGGTGTAAGCCTTGTCATGCTGGCCGCCTGCCAGCGCGCGGTCCGCGTCCGCAATCATGGCGTCCAGCGTGGCGCCGCGCTCAGCCCGCGGCGGCGGGCTGTCTGTAGCGCAGGCCGACAGCAGTGCGGCGCCGGCCAGGATAGAAATCAGGTGGTATCGCATCGTTGTCTCCTTCTGCACAGTGAAGGCCATTATTGGTGCGATGCGCGCCGGTGCGATTGCGATGTCTCAAGGACCACGCTGCATTCGTATTCACGGTTTGCGCCGCCGCAAATGCGCCACGCCTTCCGGACGATTTAATGGACACCTGCTTTTCAAGGAGCGCATATGAAGTCTTCCATCGCTTGCGCCTCGGCGCTGCTAATGCTGACCGGCTGCGGCACGGTGCGCATCGCCGCCCCCCCGCCGCGCCAGGCCGCGCTGCGCCTCCATGCCGCGCCGGCGCTGAACAAAGGACCGCAGGGACAGTCCCTGGCTCTGGTCGCCCGCATTTACAGGCTGCGGCAACTGGCTGCGTTCGAGCGCGCGTCCTTCGATTCACTTCTTAACGGTTCCGACCTGGGGCACGACCTGGTGGAGATGCGCGAAGTCACGCTGGTGCCGGGCCAGCGTTACGAGGCAGTGGAAAAGCTGGAACCGGACGTGGCCTACATCGGCGTGGTGGGCCTGTTTCACGCGCCGGGCCGCCACCAGTGGCGCCTGGCCTTCGCCGCCGGCGAAGCAGTGCATTCCGGCGTAACGGTCGGCCTGTATGGATGTTCGATGAGCGCGGGCCAGGGCGCGCGCCCGACCGCCGCCACGGCCGACGGCGGCGATTGCGATTAAAGGAGAAAATATGAGCGCAGCGTTAAAACTGCTATGGAGCGAAGGCCTGTTCCTGCGCCCGCAGCACTTCCAGCAGCAGGACCGCTATCACGAAAACCGGCTGCACCAGGCCATGCAGGCGGCACATCCCTACCTGTGGGGCGTGCGCACACTGGAGTGGGACATGTCCGCCCTCAGGAACATGCTGCTGCGGCTGGACGCCTTTTCCGCCATCTTCCACGATGGAGAGCTGGTGGATGCCCCTGGCTGCGATCCCCTGCCGCCTGCCCTCGACCTGGATGCCGTGCCGGCCAGCGTGCAGGCATTCACCTGCTACGCCTCGCTGGCCCTGCTCGCGCCGGATGCCAGCAACTACGCGCCCTCCGCCATGCACGCTCCCGGCGCGCGCTACGTACGCCATGACCGCGACACGCCCGATATCTATTCCGACGCCATCTCCGCAGAATTGTGCTACCTGCGGCCCGCTGTGCGGCTGGTGACGGATCTCGAACCGCGCAGCGCGTCGGACTGTATTCCCGTAGCGCGGCTGCGGCGTGTGGTCTCCGGCGCTTTCGAGCATGATCCATCCTTTATCCCCCCATCGCTGTCGCTGGCGGCCGCCCCTCGCCTCACGGCCCTCCTGGAACAGTTGATGGATGCGCTGCAGGCCAAGGTCAACGCGCTGCACGGCCATATGCGCGAGCCTAGCCGCAATGTCATCGAATTCCGCTCGGGCGACGTTTCGAGCTTCTGGCTGCTGCACACCGCCAGCACGTCGGCCGCTACCCTGATGCACTACCTGCGGCACCCGCAGTTGCATCCGGAGCGCCTGTTCGAGGCCATGCTTGGCCTGGCCGGCGCACTGATGACTTATTCGAAAAGCTACCAGCTGAATCAACTGCCCGTGTACGAGCATGCGTCACCGTCGGCCCCCTTCCAGCGGCTGGATGGCATCATCCGCGACTTGCTGGATACTGTGATCTCCGCACGCTATTTCGCCATTGCGCTGGCCGAGGAAAAGCCCTGCTACCACCTGGGCAAGCTCGATTCGGGCAAGGTAGGCGCGGGCACCACGCTCTATCTGGCCATCGCTGCGGCGATGCCGGCGCTGGAACTGGTCGACGTCGTGCCCTTGCGCGTGAAGGTGGGCGCTCCGGACGATGTGGAAAAGTGCGTGCTGGCCGCCATGCCCGGCGTGAAACTGCTGCACGCGCCGCAAGTGCCGGCCGCCATCCCCGTTCGTCCGGATACCTACTACTTCGCGCTGGAGAACCGCGGCGTGCTCTACGAGCAGATGCTGAAGGCCCAGTCCATTTCCATCTACGTGCCCGCCGGCATTCGCGACCTGCGGCTCGAACTGATCGCGGTGACGGCATGACTCCACAAATCGAAAGACGCGCCGCGCCTACCCTGTTCGGCACCACCGCCAGCGCCGACGGCGTGCGAATCCAGTGCCTGCTCGACCTGATGCATGAAGGCTTCCACCTGTTGTTCCTGCTGAAGAACGGCAGCGTGCCGCCCGGCGAACAGGAGTTCATGGAAAAGGTCAACGGCTTCCTGGCCGATTTCGAAAGCGATGCGCGCAACCTGCGTGCGAATGGCGATGACATCGACGCGGCAAAATATGCGTGGTGCGCGGCGCTGGATGAAATCGTTCTCCGCTCCAGCTTCCCGCTGCGCACCGCGTGGGAGCGCCGTCCGCTGCAGCTGGTGCAGTTTGGCGACCAGCTGGCGGGCGAACACTTCTTCGATCGCCTGGAGGCCTTGCGCAGCAAGGGCAGCGCGCGGCTGCAGGCGCTGCAGGTCTTCCATATGTGCCTGCTGCTTGGTTTCCAGGGCAAGTACGCACTGGATGACAGCGACCGTATCGCGTACATGACCGCAAGGCTGGGTGACGAGATCGCGCACATCAAGGGCAAGAGCAAGGGCTTTGCGCCGCAGGCCGAAAGGCCGGACCATATCGTGCACAAGCTGCGCCGCGGCGTGTCCTTTTGGGCCCTGTCAGCGGTATTTGCGGTGACAGGCATGGGGGCGTTCCTTGGTTTCAAAACCTCGCTGGACAGCAGCGCGCGGGCGGCCCTGGCGCCTTATGCGGGCATCGTCAAGCTGGCGCCACGGCCGGCCAACCTGACGATCACCCTGCCCTAGTCGGCTACCCGGAATTCGATGCGGCGGTTGCGCGCCCTGCCCTCCGCCGTCGAATTCTCGGCGGCCGGCCGGTCCGGGCCCTGTCCCGAAACAGAGATCAGCGCCGCGTTGATGCCCTTCCCCGCGAGATAGCCGCGCACCGCCTCGGCGCGCGCGAGGCTGAGCGCCAGGTTGGTGTCGCGCAGGCCGGTGTTGTCGGTATGGCCGATCACTTCCACTTTCTTGCCCTTGACCTTCAACAGGGCGCCCGCCATTTCGTCTAGGATCGCCTGGCCGGACGGGCGGATCACGGCCTGTCCGCTTTCGAATTCGATGATGCGCTTTGCCAGCGTGGCGTCCAGCAGCTCCTGCTCGGGCGCGCTGACGCGCAGGCCATTGTTGACGGTGTAGGTCGGATTGAGGCTGGTGGCCAGATCGCTGGCAAGCTGCTGCCGCTGCGCTTCATTGGCGACCTCGCCGCGAATGCTGACCGTATTGCCGTCGACCTTGAGCTGTCCCTTGCTGACCTGCCTGAGATTCGGCGCGATCAGTTTCCGGACATAGCTGGTCCAGTCGGGCGGCGTGGAGACGGCCCCGATCGCGACCTGGTCGAGCACCTGGTCCGCGCCATACACTTCGCGTACCTTTTGCAGCAGGGCCGCCTTGGTCGCTTCGTCCGCCACGGTTCCGCTGACCAGCACCTGGCCGGGACGCACGGATGGCGGCTGTGCGCCGGCCGCAGCATGGACGATAGAAAAGGCAAGCATGAGTCGGCGCATGGCGGCATCCTTTCAGCAGAACGTTTCCCGGAACAGCTGCAATGCGGCGTCCAGCGACAGCTGCGGCTGCGCGAGGCAGGCGGCCAGGCGTTCGATCCCGGCCGAATTAGCCAGCTCGTTTTCGACCCATTCGCTGTCTTCCAGCGCCACTTGCTGGCTTTCCGCGAATTCGGGATCGATCACCGCCTGCAGCGTGGCCGCGCTGGCGCCGGCAAATCCCGCGACCAGCGCGTGGCGGCCTTCCCGCTCGCAGAAGAAGAGTGCGAGTTCCACGTCCACGTCGCGCAGGAAGGTGGTTGCCAGCGACAGCCAGAATGCGGCGACAAGCGTGCGCTCAGGCTGGGCTGGCGGCAGCGGCAGCACAAGGCTCCTGTCCAGGCGCACGTGCGGATTGGCGCGCAAGGGGCGCAGCAGCAGGCCAAGGGCGAGGATCAGGCGACGCGTGCCGCCGGGGGCGCCCAGCAGCGCGTCCAGCATCGCCAGGGTGGTGTGCGCGAGGAAGTTGTCCAGCGTGCGCATTGTGTCGGCGCCGCTGCCGTCCACCTCCAGTTCCGCGACAGCGAGCCTGTGCAGGCTGGCCGTCGGATCGTGCGCGGATTGCGCATCGGCCGTGGACTCCGCCATCAGTTCCCACAGCGGCGCCAGCGACAGCGGACTGCTTGCCAGGAACGGCAGCGCGTCGTCGATGCACATTGCGCTCATGGCCAGGAAGGGGAAGCGGCGTTCCGACTGGTCGCGGCTCGCGGCGAGGTGCCCCGCGATCGCGGCGCGGTTGCGCGTGCCGATGATGGCGAAATGCAGGGGACGCCGCGCATCGTAATGCTGCCGCCAGCGTGGGTTGGACGAGAGCTGGTTCATCACGTCCGCCAGCCACTGGTCGAGCAGCTTGGCCAGCATTCCGTCCGCCGTCGCCTTCACGAAATCGCTGCGCGCGGGTAGCTTGCCGAAATAGCTGATCTGCAGTTTCGCCATCACCGGCCTCCCGCAGCAGCAACAGCCGCTGCGCCACTGCCCGCCCCCGGATCGCCCGCGCCTGCCCGCGCTCCGGTGCCCTCCGCCGCGGCCACCCCGCCGGCCATCGCGGCCGACGACCCGACCGACGATGCGGCTGGGGACACGGCTGACGACGCGGCTAAAGACGTGGCTGACGACGCGGGCGCACTCGGCGTAAGCGGCGCGGCGTCCCTCGCGGACGCTGCGCCGGCGGCAACGCCAACGATCGCCTCCGGCAGGCGCAAGCCGCGGAAGCCTTGCTCCTGCGGCGCACCTGATGCATTCGCCGCCGGGCTGCTGACGATCTTCAGGTCGACCGCCACGGACACGCCGCCGGCCGTCCAGCGCAACTCATGTACGCTGCCCTCCTTGCGGGTGCGCGCTGCCGCATCGATCATGCGCCGCAGTCCGAACTGCCCCGGCTCATTGAACAGCTCCACGGTCCGGCCATCGAAGGTCACCGCCGCGATGCGTGCGCCGGGCACGCCTTGCGGCCCCGGATGCACCATATTTGCCCACACTGCCGGCGTATTCCGGTAGCGCAGTTGCTGCCCGTCGATCTCGATCGTATATTCCAGCGTGCCCGCCGCCGGAGAAGGCAGGATCTGGAACACCGTCTGCGCCGCAGCCGACGCCGCGGCTACCCCGCCGGCGCCCACCGGCGCGATCCAGCCGGGGAAGCGCTGCACCGCCTGCGGCGAGAGTGTAATGCCCATATCCGCCCAGGTGCGCGGCGCAATCACATCCCCGCGCCGCACCACCAGCGGCCCCATGGACGTGTTGACGAACTTCGCGACCAGTCCGTCCGGACCGAAGAATTGGGCAATCTCCGCCTGGCTGGCCTCGATGCGCGCGGCCGGTGTGAACGGATACTTCCCCGCCAGCAAGCTATTGAAAGGCTCAAAGACCTGCGCCAGCCAGGTCTTGTTGATCTCAGCCTCCGTCGGGCCGATGATGACCGCGAACGTCTGCATCAGAGGCCGCACGAGCAAGGGACGAATCGCCTGCTTCTGCGGGTCGCTCAAGCCGACCAGCATTTGCTCGTCCACCAGGCGCAAGGCGTCGGCCAGCTCGGAGCCCGAGCCTTCCAGCGTCTGCTGCATGAATTGCCGCGAGCCGGGGCCCGGGTCGCCCTGGTTTTTCAAGGTATTGAGGCGCGTGCGAAGCCGCGACAAGGCTTCCAGGTAGGCACGCATCGGCGAAGCCTCCTTGTCGCGCGGCGCCACCAGCTTGCCCAGCGAAGCAAATTCGCTGCCCACCGCGCCCATAGGCCTCCCGCCGCCGCCCAGATTCACCTGCACATCGAGTCCGGACGGTCCACGCTGCAGCACGCGCGATTTGATCCAGTTCACGAAGCCGGTCCGCGCCTGCTGCATCTGCGCGTCGACCTCTGTCGGATTATCCCAGGCCGTCTGCTCATGGACGGTATTCATCAAGCGAGCGATCGGCGATGTCTGCGGATCGCCCAGCCGGTTCATCGCATTGACGGCGCCATTGAAATTGCCCATGTCTGCCACCGCTATGCCCTGCACGAACTTTCGCCATTCCCGCACATACTCCGCCTTGTACATCTCCACCAGGTTTTTCTGGATCTGGTCAGGGCTGCCCTCCAGCGTCAGGTCATCCTTCATTGAAGTCTTCAGCACCCAGTCCGTACTTTGCAGCTCGTGGCTCGCGGCCTCGCGAAAAGCACCGGACACATACTTCTCCCACGCCTCGCGCGTAAAAGCGCCGGGAACGGCATGGCTGCCGGCCACCAGCGCCTGGTCCTGTTCACCGACGATGCGCGCCACCGTCATCGGCGGAAAGCGCGTCCCTGCGCGCGCCTTCACCTCTGCGTAGACGCGGTCGCGCGCCGGCATGCCGCGTACTACCCGGCGCAAGCTCTCGCGGGCGTTGTCCACCAGCGTGATCTTCTGCTCTATGCGTGGCCACAACGGATCGCCGATGCGTGACAGGTAGAAATTCATCAGGCGTTCAGCGCTGCGTATCATTTCCTCGCGCGGCATATTGGCGCGATTCGACTCCAGCCAGCCGCGCCAGTGGCGTGTCAGCTGGTCACCCAGATGTGTCGCCTCGGCGCGCCCCGGTTCGCACAGCATCAGGTACGTCTTGAGGGCGTTGTACGCATCCTCGGGAGCCGCATTCCGGTGCTCGTGCAGCAGCGCCTCCAGGTTGATCGCCACTGGTTTGACCAGCACTTCCGTCATGCCGGCAAAATACTCCTCGCGCAGCTTGCGCTCCAGCGCTTCGCCCTGGTAAAGCCCCATCCCCAGCAGCCATGGACGGTCGCGCCGCAGCCTCTCCAGCTGCGCCATGCGGTCCTCAAGGATTTCCAGCGCCTGCAAACGTGACTGCAGGTCCAGACGCCGCTCCTGAACGCGCACTGCTTTCTCCAGGTCCGACTGCGCCGCCGCTACCAGGTCCCGGTTGCCGGCATAGGACCAGCTCCATCCGGCAAGCGCGCCGCCCAGCAGCACGGCCGCCGAGCAGAAGCCCGCGTGCTTCATTCGCATGCGCGTACGGCTGGTGTATTGCACAACAAGGTCCTTGTCTTCGAAGATCACCTTGCGAAAGAGATTCAGCAGGAAGAAGCCGGACTGCGGGCCCTGCGGAGTCGGCTGCTGCGGCGGCCTGCCTGCCGCCGTGAGTCCGAAGCGACGGCTCACGCGCCGCGACTGCGCGCTCTGGGGCGTGCCTTCCTGCAGGGCGCTGGTGAAGTAGAAGCCGCGGAATACGGGCTTGAACTGGAAGGGATTTTCCTCGAATAAGGTGGACAGGAAGGCACGCAGCGGCGCACGCACAGCCGCGAATTCAAGCGGAAAGGTATACACGCCCGGCGGCACGCGGCCGCGTCGCTGCTGCGTCATATTGGCCACGCTCATGTCCCGCAGCCCTTCGCACAGCTCATCGAAACCCTGGTCGAAGAAGGCCAGCATGTCCTTGCTGCCGGCCTTGCGATTGAAGGGCATGGTGGCGCCCCACGCGCGGGCGCGTTCCGCGCGCTCGGTGTGGGCGAAGAACTCGGAGAAGCCGGCAATCAGGTCCGCCTTCGTGAACACCACATACAGCGGTGCGAAGACTTCCAGCCGTTCGATCAGGTCCTGCACCCGCTTGCGCAGGCTGCGCGCCAGCTTTATCGCAGCGTCTGGATCATCGCCGCGCAGCTCCGCGATGCTGACGGCAACCAGGATACCGTTGATCGGCGCGCGTGAGCGGTGCTTCTTCAGCAGGTCAAGAAAGCCATGCCATTCGGCGCGGTGTTCCTCCTCGACGGCATAGCGGCCGGCCGTATCCAGCAGGATGCCTTCGGTGGTGAAGAACCAGTCGCAGTTGCGGGTGCCGCCGACGCCCTGCACGACTTTGCTGTCCGCAAAAGGAAACTGCAGGCCGGACTGCGCGATCGCGCTGCTCTTGCCGGCCGCCGGATTCCCGATGATCATGTACCAGGGCAGCTCGTACAAGGCGCGCGTGCCGGACACGATGCCGAGCTTGGACTGGCGTATCGTGCCGATGGCTTTCACCATCGTCTCGCGAATGGCGGCGATATCATCGCGCTGCTGCTGGCCCGGCTCGGAGGGGGGAGGCTCCATCGCTTTCGCCAGCTTATCGGCCCTGCGCGCTGCCAGCACACGCCGCAACCACCACACCGCGAGCCACAATACCAGGCAGGCGGCCATGGCGGCGACAGCCCAGATCAGCGCCAGCTCCAGCACTTCCACGCCGAGATAGAAGAAGGCCGCGAGCGCGATGAAGCCGATGACGGTGAGATTGCGGCTGTCGGTCAGGAAGATCCAGATTCGTCGCAGCATGATGGCTCGCTTAGGTTGGGCAGGCCGGTCGATGGTGCCACCAACCCTGCCCCGCGCCATTGAGCAAGCTCAATTCCCATTGCGTGGCTTGCGCAGCTCGATGTGGCCGAAGTCCATCATCGTCCAGCGGCCGCCCCATTTCAATCCCAGCGACTCGGCCACTTCCCCATACAGCTGGTAGCCGCGCATCGCCCAGGGATCGCGTTCCGAGATGAGCAGCTTGCCATCGCGCAGGAAGGCGCAATCGGCGGCGAGGCCGAACTGGTGATAACTCTGGAATGCGCGGGCGTTGGTCACATGGCCGCCCGCGTCGGCCAGCTGATTCTGGCGCTCGGGACTGCGATAGCCTTCCAGCAGGGCCATTTCATAGCCATGCCGCTCGCGCATGATCTTGAAGACGGCCAGCAGGCGCTGGGAGAAGTCGGCATCCAGCAGTGTCCAGTTGCGGTTGGCTTCCGCGAGCAGCGGGCGGACCAGCGTGACTTCGCTCGAGGTGAAAGCCATCGGCGGCAGCGGAGGCGGCGGCACCAGCCGCTCACCGCGCAGCAATGCTTCCAGGTGCGCGTTGACCGCGCGTTCCTCCGATCCCGGCAAGGCGACCTTGCCACCGGCGAGCCAGACGGCCAGCGGCGGCGCGGCGATCAGCGCTCCTGCCGCCAACAACAGCCGGTAGTGCTGGCGGATGAAGTCAAAGCCACGCTGCGGCAGCAGCAGCCGGAAGCCGCGCTGCACTGCCTCGCCAGCGTCCGGGAACAGCAGCAGCCAGCCGGCGCCGCAGGCCAGCAGAAACAACATGCCCACAATAATTGGCAACATGGTGCGCTCCATCAAAACGGACCGTCGCACGAAACGCGACACTTGCTCATCGTAGGTCGTGGCCGTCGCTTTCGCTTCGGCGCAGATCAATGCATGGAGGTGTTTCGTGGGTCCGTCAAAACGCATACTCGATCAGTTGGAGCGCGGACGCAGCACTGTCCGGTCCTTGCCTGCGCAGTCGCCAGGTCGGCATACTGTTTATGCCTGCGGATTGGTGGTGCTGGTCGTGGCGCTGGCGACTGGCGTCGTTGGCTGGGGGACGGATTCCACGCCCCGCCCTGCGTCCGCGCCGGTACGCGATCCGGTATTCCGGCCGGCGGCTGCGCCCGTCGTCAGGAGCGAGCGGGATGCAGAGCGGCTGGCGGCGGCGATTGTGAATGAGCCTTTGCAGCAGCATGTGGCTGCGCAGTCGCGGCAACCCGAGCGCATGGCCGGCGCAGAACCACGAGCCGTGGCTGGCGCCGCGCCCGTCGGGGCAACACGCAACGCGGCGCGGGCAGCGCTGCGGCCGAATGCTTCGGCGCCGGTGCGAACCGCGGAAGGGATGGCGAAGGGCTCGGCGGGTGCAACGGGCGACAGCGATGTCGCATTGCTGGCAGCACTGATGGCGCACACGAATGGCGCGGACGCCAGTGGACACGCGACCGGAGCCGCCAGCGCGGGAAAACCGGCAACGACAGCGGAAGCAGCGGCGCGGCTACAGCGCTGCGCGCGTATGGCCGGCACGCAAGCCGCGCAATGCCAGGCGCGTGCTTGCGCCGGGCATTGGGGCCAGTCCAGCGCCTGCCGCGTTACAGTTGCTGAATGAACTCCGCCATGTAATCGACCACCGCGTCCGGCTGTTCTAGATGCGGGCTATGTCCACAGTCGTCGACTACCAGCTTGCCCGCGTTCACTGCCTGCGCGGCGATCGCATCCAGCTGGGCGCACGAACCATACTGGTCGTCCCTGCCCTGCATGGTCAGCAGCGGACATTCGATCGACGGCAGCAGATATTCGATATTCCAGTTGACGAAAGCCGGTTCCAGCCAGGTGTCGGCCCACGCAAAGAACACCGCTTCCGCCTTCTCGCCGTGGTAGCGGTGCAGCCCGCGCAGCTTGCCCGCACCGTGCGCATCGCGCGCCACGCGGATTCCCTCCAGCGTCAGCGGCTCGACGAACACGTGGGCCGCCTCCGTGACCACGCCGCGCAAGCCTGCGGGACGCGCCGCCGCATGCATCAGGGCGATGCTGCCGCCATCCGAATGCCCGACCAGGGCATAGTCGCGCCCCGCCACCAGCCGCGCCAGCACCTGCGGCAACTCGATCAGCGCCGACTCATGCAGGTAATGAATGCTGCGGCGTTGCCTCATCGGCGACGAATGCCCGTAACCCAGCCTGTCGTACACCAGCCCGGCGCAGCCGGTCGCTGCACACAGGCGGCGCGGAAAGTCCTTCCACATCGCCGCGCAGCCCAGGCCCTCGTGCAGGAAAACCAGCACGGGGCGCGCCGCGTCGCCATCGATCGTCTCGTAGTACAGCGAGTCCTCACCCAGTTGCAGCATCATGATGCGTTCTCCCGGCAATAAGCGTCCATTGTTGCACGGTTTCTGTACGTCCGCGCACATCCGCACCGCACCTGTTGTGGCACTGTGGCGGGATCTCTGATTAATGGAGGACACCATGGCACAAGAACTGAAGGGCAAACATGTTGCGGTACTGATGACGGATGGCGTGGAGCAAGTGGAGTACACCTCGCCCCGTACCTTCCTCGAGGAACACGGCGCCAAGGTAACCCTGGTCTCCCCGAAGCCGCAGGGCGAGCAAATCCAGGGCTTCAATCACATGGACCAGGGCGACACGTTCAAGGTTGAAATGGACGTGCGCGACGCGCGGCCTGCGGAATTCGACGCCCTGGTGCTGCCGGGCGGCGTGGCCAATCCGGACCAGCTGCGCCTGAGCAGGGAGGCCATCACCTTCATTCGCGAATTCGCGCGCGAGGACAAGCCGATTGCCGCGATCTGCCACGGCCCCTGGACCCTGATCGACGCGGATATCGCCAAAGGCAAGCGCCTGACCAGTTGGCCCAGCCTGCAACTGGACCTGTGCAACGCCGGCGCCGACTGGACCGACGAGCAGGTGGTGGTGGACGGAAAGCTGGTCACCAGCCGCAAGCCGGATGACCTGCCCGCATTCAACCAGGCCATCCTGCGTGAACTGAGCGGCAGCGGCGCACAGGCCGCGCGGGCTTAGTGCAGCGCGAAGTCGACCCGGCTGGGTGAACCCTTGTCTTCCTTGGACGCCGGTTTCGCGCCGGTCAGGAAGATGCGTTCGCCCGGCACCTGCCCCGTCGTGATCAGCCAGTCGCGCGCGGCCTGCGCGCGGCGGTTGCCCAGCGCCAGCAGGTCGTCGTCATCGATGGTGGTGTTGGCCAGGATGAGTTTTTCCATTTCCTCCGGCGGAATACTCTTCGTGAGCCCGATGACGTTGCGCGGCTTGGCGAAGGTCTCGTCCTTGTAGACGCGCGCCAGCAGTGCCGGCCGCTCTTCCTTGGCGACGGTGACGCCGCCTTCCG
>DASWYX010000440.1:0-3665 GCA_036404755.1 Pseudoduganella sp. | reverse complement strand
GTGCTGATCGCCAACGTCGCCGGCCAGCAAGTGCGCGACCAGTTGACCGCCGCGCTGTCCGATCCCGCGCTGGCGATCGCGCCAGGCGCCATCGAATGGTTCGCATCCGTGCCCGCGCGCGCCGGCGTGCGCAATGCCTACCGCAACCCTGCTCAACTGGGTTGCGACCGCTTCGCCGCCGCCATCGGCGCCCATGCGCTCTGCCCCGGCAAAGACATCGTGGTCGCCAACTGCGGCACCGCCAGCACCATCGACGCGATCACGAAAGACGGCACCTTCCTGGGTGGCATGATCCTGCCGGGACTCGGCCTGATGGCCAGCTCCCTGGCCAAAAACACCGCCCAGCTGCCGCAAATCGCTCCCGGCACCCAGCTGCCGGAAGGCTTCGCCGACAATACCGACGACGCCATCCTGACCGGCTGCCTGGCCGCCCAGTCGGGCGCCATCGAGCGTGCCTATGAGCTGCACCAAGCCGTAGAGTGTATTATTTCCGGCGGCGCCGCGCCCTACGTCGCACCGCAAGTGCCCGTACCACACCGCCACGTCGAGAACATCGTGCTGATTGGCCTGCAGGCCGTCCTGACCAAGGAAAGACCGTGCTGAAACTGATCTTCCTGCTGCTGCTTGCCGCCAACGCGGCCCTTTTCGCCTACGGCAAGGGATACCTGGGCAGCTACAGCGGCAATGAACATGAACCCGCGCGCCTGAAGAACCAGCAGAACGCGGACAAGCTGCACATCATCACCGCCGAACAGGCCAATGCCGCCGTGGCAGCAGCGGCGCCGCCTGCGCCCGTGCCGCGCAACGAAACGGCGGCCACCGCCTGCCTCGAAGTGGGCAACTTCGTGCTGGCCGACGCGCGCCGCTTCGAAGAGCGCGTGGCGCCGCTGGAACTGGGCGACCGCCAGGTACGCAAGAACCTGCCGGGCCAGGAGATTTCCAGCTACATCGTGCACATTCCGCCGCAGGGCAGCAAGGAAGCGGCGGACAAGAAAGCCGCCGAACTGCGCGCGCTGGGCGTGACCAATTACTTCATCATGAACGAGAGTTCCCCCCTGCGCTGGGGCATTTCGCTGGGCGTGTTCCGCACCGAAGCGGCGGCCCAGTCGCAACTGGCCACGCTGGTCAAGCAGGGCGTACATAACGCCAAGGTCGTGCCGCGCTACACGGGCAGCAAGCAGCTGCTCTACCAGTTCCGGGACATCAGCGCGGACACCAAGGCCCGCCTGGAAAAGATCGCCGCCCGGTTCCCCGACCAGGAAGCCCGCGCCTGCAGCAAGTGACCGGCTGGCCGGTCAGCGCTGGATCACGAGCGGCTTGAGTCGCAGCGCGGAAGGAATGCGCTTGCTTGCCTGCTGCGCATCCTTGCGCGTTGCGTGCGGGCCGCCGTACAGGCGATAGACCGCGCCCACCTGCACCACTTCAAAGTTATCGTCCGGCGCCGCAGCGGACAGCTTGTCGCGCACCGCCTCCGCCGCTTCGGCGCGCGTGTAGGCGCCCAGCTGCAGGTAGAAGCCGCTCTGCATGGCCGCGCCGCCGGCACGCATCACGCTCGCGCCATCGGCGCCGCCATCGGATGCGCCATCAGATGCGCCGCCCAGCATCATCGATTCCAGCTCCGCAGGCGCCCTGGCGGAAGCCAGCATCGGCGCCGCTTTCGGCATTGCCGTCGCCGTGCCGGCCGCGGAGGACGCCACCGCCGGCGCGCCGCTCTTGCGCGCCGCAATCATCCGGTCGATTTCGTCCGGCATCAGCAGGTCCACCTGCAACTGGCTGCTGCCGTTTTCCAGCAGGCCCAGTTTCAGCGCCGCAGTGAAGGACACGTCGATCACGCGCGTGGAATGGAATGGCCCGCGGTCATTGATGCGCACCACGACCGTCTTGCCCGAACCCAGATTGGTCACCCGCGCATAGGATGGAATCGGCAGCACCGGATGAGCCGCCGTCATCTTGTACATGTCGTACAGCTCACCGGACGATGTACGCTGGCCGTGGAATTTCTTGCCATACCACGTGCCCAGGCCGCGCTGGCTGAAGGGCTTGTCCAGCGGCACTGGCGTATAGCTCTTGCCGAACACGGCGTATGGGCGGTTCGAGCGCGGCAGCACGGGATCCTTGCGCACTTCCGCGTCCGGCACATCCATCAGGCCCGGCGGCGGATTTTCGCCGGGGCCATCGTCCATGTAATAGCCGCCGCGGCCCGAACCGGCGGGCGGCAGTACCGGCATGCCCGGTTCGCGGATCGAGGGCTTGCCCGGCGTCGGCGTGCGCGTCGGCGTGGTGGTCGTGGTGCCGCAGGCAGCCAGCAGCAGCGCCGCCAGCAGCGGCGAACAGGAAAGCAGGCGCCTCATGTCTGCACCAGCTTACGGTGGCGCTGGATGCTCATCAGGATGCCCGAGCCAAGTCCCAGCGTCAGCAGCGCGGTGCCGCCATAACTCATGAAAGGCAGTGGAACGCCCACCACCGGCAGGATGCCGCTCACCATGCCCATGTTCACGAAGGCGTAGGTGAAGAAGATCATCGTGATCGCGCCAGCCAGCAGGCGCGTGAAGAAGTTGGGCGCGCCATTGGCGATCATCAGGCCGCGGCCAATCAGCAGCAGGTAGAGGAACATCAGGAACAGGTTGCCGACCAGGCCGAATTCTTCGGAGTAGACGGCGAAAATGAAGTCGGTGGTACGCTCGGGGATGAATTCCAGGTGGGCCTGGGTGCCGTTGGTCCAGCCCTTGCCGAAAATGCCGCCCGAACCCACGGCGATGGTGGACTGGATGATGTGGAAGCCCTTGCCCAGCGGGTCCGAAGTGGGATCGATCAGCGTCATGACGCGCTCGCGCTGGTAGTCGTGCATCATCGACCAGGCTACCGGCATGCTGGCGGCGCCCATCACGGCCAGCGCCACGATGGCTTTCCACGACAGGCCGGCCAGGAAGATCACCGCAAAGCCGGCGCCCACCACCAGCAGCGCGGTGCCGAGGTCCGGCTGCCTTGCGATCAGGCCGACCGGCAGCAACAGCAGCACGGCCGCCACCGCATAGGCGGTCCAGCGCAATTGCCCCTGGCGCTGCTGGAAGAACCAGGCCAGCATCAGCGGCACGGCGATCTTGGCGAATTCGGAAGGCTGGATCTGCGCCACGCCCAGGTTAAGCCAGCGCCGCGCTCCCAGCTTGATGGTGCCGAACAGCGCCACCGCCAGCAATAGCGCGATCGTGATCGCATACGCCGGCAAGGCAATGCGCATCATGTTCTGCGGCGAGACGTTGGCCACCACCCACATCACGAAGAAGGACATGAAGATATTGCGGATCTGGTCTTCGATCTTGCCGGGGATGCCGATACTGGCCGAATACAGCGTGACCAGGCTGGTCCCCAGCAGGAAGACCAGGATCATGGTCAGCGGACCGTCGAACACGGTCAGATAGGGACGCATGCGGCGCCACAGCGAGCGTCTTTCATTGATCGGCATGGCGCCTCCTTACTCTTTCCTGCGCGGCGGTTGCAACGCCGGTTTCGGCTCTTGGGCCGGCTGCGGCGCCGTTGGCGCGGGCGCCGCCGGCGCCTGCTGGGCCGGAGCCTGCTGCGGCACGGGCGCCGGAGCGGCCTGTTCACCCGCCGCCTGGCGCCGCTCGATGGCGGCTGCCGCGGCTTCCACGTCTTCCGCCGGCAGC
>DASWYX010000439.1:0-10083 GCA_036404755.1 Pseudoduganella sp. | reverse complement strand
GTCCGGCTTCAGCGCAGAGTGGAACATTTCCATCACGCGCAGCTGCACGTCGCGGTTCAGATAGATCAGCAGGTTGCGGCAAGAGATCAGGTCCAGCTTGGAGAACGGCGGATCGCGCAGCAGGTTGTGCGAGGCGAACAGGATGCGGTCGCGCAGGGCCTTGCGCACGCGGTAGCGGTCCTCCTCCTTGGTGAAGAACTGGCGGATGCGCGCCGTCGGCACGTCCATCACGATCGACGAAGGATAGACGCCGGCACGGGCCACGGCAATCGCGTGCTCGTCGATGTCGGAGGCGAACACCTGGATCTCGGCCGGCTTGGCCAGCTGCGCCGCATGGTCGGCCAGCATCATCGTCATCGAATACGCTTCCTGGCCGCTGGCGCAGGCCGCCACCCATACGCGCACCTGCTCGGCGGGCAGCTTGTCCTTGAACAGCAGCGGCACCACGTCGCGTTCCAGCACTTCGAAGGAATCGCGGTCGCGGAAGAAATTGGTCACGCCGATCAGCATGTCCTGCAGCAGGGCCTTGAATTCGCCCTGGTCCTTGTCCAGCAGCGCGCAGTAGTCCGGCAGCGAGGTCACGCCGCGCACCTGCAGGCGGCGCTCGATGCGGCGCAGCACGGTGGCGCGCTTGTAATGGCGGAAGTCATGCCCGGTGTTCGCGCACAGCATGGTTATCACGCGCTGCAAGGCTTCCTCGTCGTGCGGCCCTCCTTCGTCCGGCTGCTCGGCCGACACGGCGCCGTCGCCGTCGCCCAGGTGCGGCAGGTGGATGTGGCGCGCGGTGCTCCATAATTCGATCAGCTTTTGCGGGATCTCCTGCACCGGCAGCACGAAGTCCACCATGTCGGTGGCGATGGCGGCTGCGGGCATGCTGTCATGCTCGGCCTCGGCCGGGTCCTGGGCAATGGTCACCCCGCCCTGCTCCTTGATGCGCTCCAGGCCCACGGCGCCATCCGAGCCCGTGCCGGAAAGGACCACGGCCACGGCGCGCTCGCGGTGCACTTCGGCCAGGGTGCGGAAGAAGACATCGATGGCGACGTGCTGGCCGTGCGGCTTGACCAGCTCACTCAGGATCAGCATGCCGTCGCTCATCGACAGGTGCTGGTTGGGCGGAATCACGTACACATGCTCGCGCTGGATCGCCACGCGCTCGGTCACCTGCACCACCGGCATACGGGTGGCGCGCTGCAGTACATTGTCCGCCGAACTCTGGTGCTTGGGCGAGAGGTGCAGGATGACCACGAAGGCCATGCCGTTGTCGGGCGGCATATGTTCCAGGAATTTGAGCAGGGCCGGCAAGCCGCCGGCCGAAGCGCCCAGTCCCACGACGGGGAATTGAAGATGGCTGGGAGTCAGTTGCTGGATATTGCGTGGACGGCCATCGTCGCTCAAAGACATATTGTATTGGTCAAAGGTGCTGAAATATAAAGTCTACCCCATAATCGGGCGACTCAGCATCCCGGCATATGGTAAAACTCTGCCTAAAAGGAGCAGGTAATGAGCACAGGAGATCACGAGCCGCGCCGGCACGACCGCCGCGCCGGCGACCGCGAACACAATCGCCGCAAGGACGACACCCCGCGCTACCTGGACCCCGGCGACACCCCGTGGAGCCTGTGGTGGCGGGTGATCAAGGCGCGCTACCAGCGCATCGCGGCGCGCGCCACGCGCCACGTGATGCAGCGTCCCCTGCGCATCGGCATCTCCGCCCGCATCTACCATCCCGAGCCCGGCGCCACCGGCCTGCGTTCGAAGAACCTGCAATACCTGGAGGAGTCCATCGCCCAATGGGTCATGTCGCGCGACGTGCTGGTGTTCATGGTCCCCACCGTCAACACGGAGGGCCTGCTGCACCCTTCCAATATCCGCCTGCGCGACTACGCCAAGCACCTGGACGGCCTGGTGCTGCAGGGCGGCGCCGACGTATCGCCCACCAGCTATGCCGAAGCGCCCACGCGCCCGGAATGGAGCGGCGACCGCGCACGCGACATGTACGAACTGGAACTGCTGCACGAATTCGTGGAAGCGGGCAAGCCGGTGCTGGGCATCTGCCGCGGCTGCCAGTTGATCAACGTGGCCTTCGGCGGCACCCTGTACCAGGACATTGCGACCGACGTGCCGGAAGCGCACGAACACGTATCCGACCTGTATGACCGGCACCGCCACGAAGTCACGTTCCCCGAAGGCTCGTCGCTGGCCAATATGTTCCGCGGCCAGGAGCGCGGGCTGGTGAATTCCATCCACCACCAGGCGGTGAAGACACTGGGCAAGGATATGCAGGTCGAAGCCCTGTCCTGGCCCGACAAGATGATCGAGGCGATCCGCTACCGCAAGGCGCCATTCGTCATGGGCCTGCAATGGCACCCAGAGTTCCACCGCGCAGGGGGTGTGGAACTGCTGGACTGCACCGCCATCCTGGACAATTTCCTGCGCGTGGCGCGCGAGACGCGCTTCTGACCGCTGCCCTCAGGTGGCTTTGGCCTTGGCGCGCTTGCGCAACTTGCGCAACCGGTTCAACGTGACATCGGGAAGTTCCGGTTTCTCATGCTCCGTTTCATAGCGAGCATTGACATACACATTCAGTCTGTCGCCCCGCTTCGGATTATGATTTTCATCCTCAGTATCCGGCAGGCGCACAGACAAGCTTTTCAACGTAACATCCATAGACCTCTCCTTCGAACTTCCGTACAGCTTAGAGGCTTCTGCATGTCCCTTCTGTTCGAGCACGAACAGTAGCTGTCGAAAAATTTTACACCCGGAGAAGAAGCTTGGTTGAGGAAAATTTGTACTTGTTTGTCGTCAGGCAAGGCCGCGGAAGCGCCGCAATGCAGCATCCACCACCCCCTCCACGCTGCCGCTGGCATTGAATTCCTCGCGCAGGTAATGGGCGTCGCTGCCGGTATGGGTCACCTGTACCAGATGGTTCAGCGCAGCACCGCCGCCCAGGTTCTCGGCATAAACGTCCATCCGGCGCAACGTCGTCAGGATATCTTCCCGCAGCGAAAGACTTTCATAGGTTTTCGGGTGGACAATCGTGCCGTCCAGTCCGAAGCGGCAAGCCTGGAAACGGTTGTAGTTGTAGACCAGGTAGTCGTCCTCCGCCGGCGGCGCTTCGCGCCGGTCCAGCAGGTAGGCGCACAGGGCCTGCAGGTAGCAGGCCAGCGCCGCCGCCCTTTCCACCGTCAGCGGGGTGTCGCACACGCGCAGCTCGATGGTGCCGTATTCCGGCTTGGGGCGGATATCCCAATAAAAGTCTTTCATGGACTTGATCACCCCCGTGTGCTCCATCTTGGCGAAGAAACTGTGCTCGAACTCGTCCCAGCTCAGCAGGAAAGGCGCGCGGCCGCTCATGGGGAAGGCGAACACGGAATTCAGGCGGGCCGAGTTGAACAGCGTGTCGGCGCCCTGCACATAGGGCGACGAGGCGGACAGCGCGATGAAGTGCGGCACATAGCGGCTTAGCGAATGCAGCAGGAACAGCGCATCGTCGCCGTTGCCGCAGCCAATGTGCACGTGCTGGCCGAAGATGGTGAACTGCTTGGCCAGGTAGCCGTACAGCGCGGACACTTCCTTGAAGCGCGGCTTGGAAAAGATGCGCCGCTCGCGCCATTTCTGGAACGGGTGGGTGCCGCCGCCGCAGATGCCAATATTCAGCTTGTCAGCCGCCTGCACCAGGGTATCGCGTGTCTCGTGCAGCTGCGCCAGCAGCTCGCCGTGCTTGGTGTGCACGTCGGTATTAATCTCGATCATGCTCTCCGTGATCTCGGGCGTCACGTGGCCGGGGAAAGGCTTGCGCTCCAGCAGGTGCAGCAAGTCCGGGCTGGCGCCCGTCAGGTCGTGGTCGGACAGGCTGACCAGCTGCATCTCCAGCTCCACGCCCATGGTCAGGGGTTGCGATTGCTTGAACGGTTCGAGCGCCATCAGTCTTCCTCCTTGGCGGTTTCGCGGGCCCAGATCAGGGCCCACTGCGTGATGATGGGGCCCATCACTTCCATGAACAGCGTCATCGCGGCCAGCGCCGCCAGTTCATCGACCAGCACGATGCCCATGGACTTGGTCTGCTCCAGCAGCAGGATCACGAACACGGACATGGGCGACATCGCCACGCCGATCAGCGCGCCCTTGCGCCAGGTGATGCCGCCGGCGTGCGAGAACACGGCCACGGCCAGCGTCTTGACGAGGAAGCGCGCCAGCAGCAGGAAGCAGCCCAGCGTGGCGCCGGACACCACGCGCGCCCAATCCAGCGTGGACACGGCAAATACGAACAGCAGCACCGTCAGCAGCTCGCCGATCGCGCCGAAGTTGCGCTGAGTGCGCGTGAAGCTCACGCGGCGGTGGCGCGCCATCAGGCCGAAGGTCAGCGTGGCCAGCACCGGCGACAGGTCATAGGCATGGGTGATCGCCACCAGCAGCACCACGACCAGCGCGAAGGCCACCGTGCCGTCGCGCGCCAGCGTGCCCAGGTTGCGCAGCACGGCCGGCACCAGCATGCCGAACACGGCGCCCAGCAAGGCCGACGCCACCAGTTCGATCAGGCTGTGCGAGATCGCCTGCGGCAGGCTGCCCGAGGTCTGGAATACCCAGAAGCCGACGATCACCTTGAATACGAAGACGGCGAGCACGCTGTTCATCGCCACCAGGTGCAGCACGCGTTCCGTCACCTGGCCCGAGCTGCGCTCCTCATTGATCACGCGCAGCACGCCGGCCGGTGAGCTGGACATGGCGAGCGATGCCAGCAGCAGAGCAGTCAATGGCGGCATATCCTGCCAGCTGGCGATCAGGTACACCACGGCAAACGTGGCAACCGATTCGACCAGGCCGCTGATGGCGATCCACGGATTGACGCGCAGCCAGTGCAGGTTGACGCGGTAGCCGAACTCGAACAGGATCAGGCCGAAGGCCACATTGGCCAGCATGGTGATGGAACTGGCGCTGTCCGTGGCGAACAGGTCGGGGAAAGCCTGTGCCAGCAGGAAGCCCGCCAGCCCGTACACGCTGATGCGCGGTACGCCGGTCCAACGGTGAACGAACTCGCCTGCCAGCCACGCGAGCAGCACGGCCAGTGGCCATGCAAGCTCCGCAGAAATGATGAAAATGTCTGGTTGCATTGATACCTCCGGCCAGCACTATATTTCATTTTAAAAAAGCATGTCGCGTCTATTTCCAATCGAAAACACCTTTTCTGAATGATTGCGGTAGACTAGGCGCCTTTCGATACCTCCATCGCGACATGGAAGCATCCAACATTCCGGACGACGTGCGCCGCTACATCGTGCAGTGCGTGCCGTCCGTGCCTTACCTGGAAGCGATCATGCTGATGTCGGCCAAGGCCGGCGGCAGCTGGGATGCGCGCCAGCTGGCGCAGCGGCTCTACCTCGATGAGCCGCGCGCCGAATCGCTGCTGCACGAGTTGAGCGCAGCGGGTATCGCAACGGCCGATGCGGACGGCCGCTGGCATTTTGCACCCACCACTCCGCACCTGGCGGAACTGCTGGCGCGCCTGGTCGACATCTACGCGCGCCATCTGGTCGAAGTAAGCACCCTTGTTCATTCGAAGAGTAACCGCAAGGCGCGGCTGTTCGCCGACGCCTTCGTCTGGCGAAAGGATAAATAGAATGTCCGCCATTACTTATACGCTGTGCGCCATCACCGCCCTGGCCTGCGCCTGGCTGCTGCTGCGCGCTTACCGGCGGTCGCGCGAACGCCTGCTGCTGTGGAGCGGCCTGTGTTTCGCCGGCCTGTCCATCGCCAACGTGCTGCTGGTGGCCGACCGCATGTTCATCCCCGACTATGACCTGGCCACGCTGCGCCTGTGCGCCGGCCTGGCTTCGCTGCTGCCGCTGCTGTATGGCCTGGTGTGGGAGGACGACTGATGGATCTGAACTCGCTGCTGTCCGGCGCCATCGTCATGGCGGCACTGACGATTGCGCTGTTCTTCCTGCGCTTCTGGCGCGCCACCGGCGACAATTTCTTCCGCCTCTTTGCGCTGGCCTTCAGCCTGATGGCGCTCGAACGCCTGCTGGCCTGGCAGTTCAGGCTGACCAGCGAAGACGTGCCCCAGCTTTACCTGATCCGGCTGCTATCCTATGGCCTGATACTGTTTGCGATCGTGCGCAAGAACCGGCGCTCGAAATAAGGAGTAACACTGCATGGAACTGACCAGCGAACATGCCTGCTTCGGCGGCATCCAGCGTTTCTACAAGCACGATTCCGAAGCGACCGGCCTGCCGATGCGCTTCTCCGTCTTCATTCCCGGCCAGGCCCAGGGCACGCGCCTGCCGGCCCTGTTCTATCTTGCGGGCCTGACCTGCAACGAAGAGACTTTCCCTACCAAGGCCGGCGCCCAGCGCTTCGCGGCCGAGGAAGGCATCATTCTCGTGTCGCCCGATACCAGCCCGCGCGGCGCGGGCGTGCCCGGTGAAACCGATTCATGGGATTTCGGCGTGGGCGCCGGCTTCTACCTGGACGCCACGCAGGACCCGTGGTCGCGCAATTACCGCATGGAGAGCTATATCCTGGAGCTGCGCGCCATGGTATGCGACGAGCTGCCGGTGGACGATGCGCGCGTAGGCATCTTCGGCCATTCGATGGGCGGCCACGGCGCGCTGACACTGGCGCTGCGCCACCCGCAGCTGTTCCGCAGCGTGTCCGCCTTCGCACCGATTGCCGCGCCCACGCTGTGCCCCTGGGGCCACAAGGCTTTCCGCGGCTATTTCGGCGAAGACAGCGCGCAATGGGCGCAGCACGACGCCAGCATCCTGATGGCGCGGGCCGAGGGCGCCCCATTCCCGCAGGGGATACTCATCGACCAGGGCATGAGCGACAAGTTCCTGGCCGAGCAACTGTATCCGGAAATGTTCGAGGAAGCGTGCGCCAAGGCGGGCCAGCCGCTGGAACTGCGCCGGCACGCCGGCTATGACCACGGCTACTACTTCATCTCCACCTTCATTGCCGACCATCTGCGTTTCCACAGCCGGCAACTGAAGGCGCTGTGAGGGGACTTACTTCGACATGACCTTGCGGATGGTTTCCGCCAGGTCTTCGGCAACGAACTTGGCCACGTAAGCGTCGGCGCCCACGCCGCGCACGTGGTCCTCGTTGGTCTTGCCGGACAGCGAAGAATGGATGACCACCGGGATTTTCGCGAAGCGCGCATCCTGCTTGACCAGGCGGGTCAGCGTGAAGCCGTCCATCTCCGGCATTTCGAGGTCGGTCAGCACCAGGGCCACGCGGTCCTCGACGGGAATGCCTTCGGCCTTGCAGCCGTCGGCGATGCTTTGCAGCTTTTCCCACGCTTCCTTGCCCGTCTTCAGCATGACGAAGGGCGCGCCCATCGCTTCCAGGCCGCGCTCGATCAGGTTGCGCGCGACCACCGAGTCGTCCGCCGCCACGATCATCGTGCCCGGCTTCATCGGCAGCTTGCCGACCGCGTCTTCATTGATCTCGTCGCCTTCGGCCGGCATCATGCGGCGCAGGATGGTCTCCACGTCCAGCACCTGGGCCAGGCGGGTGCTGTTCACATCGCCGTCCAGGCGCGCGATGCTGGTCACCATGCCGCCGGCATTGCTGCCTTCGGCGCTCAGCACCTGGCTCCAGTCCAGGCGCACGATTTCATCCACCGATTCGACCGCGAAAGCCTGGGTGGTGCGCGCGAATTCCGTCACCAGCATGATGTTCAGGCCCGTCTTCGGCTTCACGCCGACGATGGACGGCAAGTCCATCACGGGAATGATCTGGCCGCGCAGATTGACCACGCCCAGCATATAGGGCTGGGAGCCGGCTACCGCGGTCACCTGCGGCATCGCCACGATTTCGCGGATCTTGAAGACGTTGATGCCGTACAGCTCGGAATGCTCGCCCTTGTCGTCGGCGCCCAGGCGGAACAGCAGCAGTTCAAATTTATTGGAGTTGGTCAGGTTACTGCGCTCGTCAACTTCCTGTTGAACGGAATTCATCTTGCTATGCTCCAATATTTAACGGGGTTCCGGCAGTATAGCGGGGAATATTGGTCAAATCGGCGGGCTGAGGGGCGGATACAACGCCGCAAAGCAAAAAGGACGCAAGCAGCGTCCTTTTCTGGAATCCTGGAGCGGGAAAAGAGTCTCGAACTCTCGACCTCAACCTTGGCAAGGTTGCGCTCTACCAACTGAGCTATTCCCGCAGAAGAGGCACGATTATGACAGAAGTATTTCGAAAATACTAGTGCTTTCAAGCTGGCAGGAATGGAAACATTTCCCACTATAATTCAGCGATGGATTCCATTGAAATTGTCTTGGCGATGCTGCTGGCCGTGATTGCCAGCGCTTACATGGTCCGGCTGCTGCCGGTCTCGGTCCCCTTGCCGCTCGTGCAGATCGGCCTTGGTTTTGTCATTTCCGCCTTCACCGGCCACGGCGTGCAGCTCGACCCCGAACTGTTCTTCCTGCTGTTCCTGCCGCCGCTGCTGTTCCTGGACGGCTGGCGCATCCCGAACAGCGGCTTGTTCCGCGACCGCGTGGTGATCCTGGAGCTGGCTTTCGGCCTGGTCCTGTTTACCGTGCTGGGCGCGGGCTACCTGATCCCCCTGCTGATTCCCGCCATGCCGCTGCCGGTGGCCTTTGCGCTGGCGGCCGTGGTTTCGCCCACCGATCCGGTGGCCGTGTCGGCGATGAAGTCGCGCGCGCCCATGCCCAAGCGCCTGATGCACATCCTGGAAGGCGAAGCGCTGCTGAACGATGCCAGCGGCCTGGTGTGCTTCCGCTTTGCCGTGGCGGCCGTCGCCACCGGCACCTTCTCCATCGCCGATGCGTCGCTGACCTTCGCCTGGCTGGCGGTGGGCGGCGTGGCGATCGGTGTTGGCCTCACCTGGGCGGTGAGCGTGTTCCAGGGCAAGCTGGCGATGCGCTTCGGCGAACCGTCCGGCTCCCCTATTCTCATCAGCCTGCTCACGCCGTTCGGCGCCTATATGCTGGCCGAGCATGTCCACGCCTCCGGCATCCTGGCGGCGGTGGCGGCCGGCATCACGATGAGCTTCATGGAGCTGGGCGGCCAGGTACTGGCGGCCACCCGCCTGCAGCGCTCCGCCGTGTGGGACACCATGCAGTTCGCCCTGCACGGCGTGATGTTCGTGCTGCTCGGCGAGCAGTTGCCGGACATCCTGCGCGGCGCCGGCAATTCGATCGAGGAAGTGGGCCATGAGAGCCGCTGGTGGCTGGTGTATTACGCCTTCGCCCTCAGCGCGGGACTGATCGCGCTGCGCTTCGCCTGGGTCTGGACCACGCTGCGCATTACCCTGTACCGCCGCAACAGGAACGATCCGGAAAAGAGCGAGCGCCCGCACTGGCGCCTGCTGCTGGCGACGTCGCTGGCCGGCGTGCGCGGCTCCATCACGCTGGCCGGTGTGATGACGCTGCCGCTGGTGCTGCCGAACGGCGAACCCTTCCCCGCCCGCGACCTGACCATCCTGCTGGCCAGCACCGTGATCCTGATTTCACTGATCGCGGCCGGCGTCGGCCTGCCGCGCCTGCTGGGCGGCATGCACTTCCCCGAGGAGCCGGCCGAGCGCCAGCAGGAAGACCTGGCGCGCCGCGCGGCCTCCACCGCCGCCATCGCCTCCATCGAGAAAGCGCAGATCGACCTGCTGCCCACGGCCGAAACGCCGGCCTGTTTCCCGCAGGCGGCCGAACGAGTGATCTCGCTGTACGAGCACCGCCTGAACGTGGCCAGCCAGGACGAGGACGACAGCGCCGCCCACTACCGCGACCTGGACAAGGCCGAGCGCGTGCTGCGCCTGGCCGCCATCAAGGCTGAACGCCATGCCATCTTCGAGCTGGCGCAGCACTATCACATCTCGGACGAGATCGCGCGCAAGATCGTGCGCGAGATCGACCTGGTCGAGGCGCGCCACCGCTGATGAAATCGCGCGCCCGCCACTCGCTGCTGCTCGCCTGGCTATTGTTCTGGGCGATGATGATTGCGACAGCGGTGCAGGATTTCCTGCGGCACGACGAGGGTCCGCTGTGGCAGCCCTTCCTGTGGGAGTGCTCATCCCTGTTTGCCGCCACTGTGCTGCTGCTGGTCCAGCGCTACTTTACCGCGCGC
>DASWYX010000438.1:0-8667 GCA_036404755.1 Pseudoduganella sp. | reverse complement strand
ACGGTCCATGGACTGCTGCATTTTCAATGAGCGCCGCCAGGACTGGAAGAAGAAATACAGTCCGGCGAACAGGCCGCCGAAGATCAGATACCACCACTTCACGAAGAATTCGGACATGTTCATCACGAACACGGTTGGCGCCGGCAGGTCGGCGCCGAAGCTGGTGAACACTTCCTTGAAGGCCGGCACCACCCAGATCATGATCACGGCGGTCACGATGAAAGCCACCGAAAGGATGGCCACCGGATAAGTCAGCGCCGACTTGATCTTGGACTTCATCGCCTGCGTCTTTTCCTTGTAGATCGCCAGGCGGGTCAGCAGGTCTTCCAGGATACCGGCCTGTTCGCCGGCCGCCACCAGGTTGCAGAACAGCGGATCGAAGTAGAGCGGGAACTTGCGGAAGGCCTGGTTCAGCGAGGTACCGGTCTCGATATCCGAGCGCAGGTCCAGGATCAGCTTGGCCACCGAAGGATTCGCATGGCCCTTGCCGACAATGTCGAAAGCCTGCAGCAGCGGCACGCCGGCTTTCATCATGGTGGCCAGCTGGCGGGTGAAGAGGGTGATGTCCTTGTCCGTGATCTTCTTGCCGGAGCGGTACACCTTCTTCTTCACCTTGGTGACCATGATGCCCTGGCGGCGCAGGGTGACGTTGACCACCGCCTCGCCGCCGGCGCGCAGTTCGCCGCGCACGGTCTTGCCGGTCTTGTCCTTGCCTTCCCAGGCGAAGACGGATTCCTTCACATTTCCCGCAGTTGCCATATTCGTGATTCCTATTCGTTGGTGCAGCCCAGCACTTCCTCCAGGCTGGTCAGGCCTGCCTTTACCTTGACCAGGCCCGACTGCCGCAGCGATTTAACGCCTTCGGACTCGGACTGCGCGGCGATTTGCATCGCATTGCCATTGGCCAGGATCAATGCCTCGATCGCGGGTGTGATCGGCATGATCTGGTAGATACCGACCCGGCCCTTGTAGCCGGATCCATTGCAGCGCTCACAGCCCACCGGGCCGTAAGGTTTCCAGCTGCCATCCAGGTCGTTCTCCTTGAAGCCGGCCTCCAGCAGCAGTTCGGACGAAATCTCGACCGGCTGCTTGCAGGTGCACAGGCGGCGCGCCAGGCGCTGCGCCGTAATCAGGATGACGGAGGAAGCGATATTGAAGGGCGCCACGCCCATATTCATCAAGCGCGTCAGCGTCGACGGCGCATCGTTGGTGTGCAGCGTGGAGAACACCATGTGGCCGGTCTGCGCGGCCTTGATCGCGATGTCGGCGGTTTCCAGGTCGCGGATCTCGCCGACCATGATGATGTCCGGGTCCTGGCGCAGGAAGGCTTTCAGCGCGACAGGGAAGGTCAGGCCCGCCTTGTCGTTCACGTTCACCTGGTTCACGCCGGGCAGGTTGATCTCGGCCGGGTCTTCCGCGGTGGAGATATTGATGCCGGGCTTGTTCAGGATGTTCAGGCAGCTGTACAGCGACACCGTTTTACCGGAACCGGTGGGGCCGGTCACCAGCACCATGCCGTAGGGGCGCTGGATGGCGTCGATCAGCAATTCCTTCTGGTCCGGATCGTAGCCCAGGGAATCGATGCCCATCTGGGCCTGGGTCGCATCCAGGATACGCATCACGCACTTTTCGCCGAACAGGGTCGGCAGTGTCGAGATACGCAGGTCGATGGTCTTGGTGGGCGACACGATCAGGCGCATACGGCCATCCTGCGGCACGCGCTTTTCCGAGATGTCCAGCTTGGCCAGCACCTTGATGCGCGAGATCAGCTTATCCTTGATGCCAATCGGCGGCTGCGCATGTTCGATCAGCACGCCATCGACGCGGAAGCGGATGCGGTAGAACTTTTCGAATGGTTCGAAATGCAAGTCTGATGCACCCATGTTAACGGCGTCCATCAGCATCTTGTTCAGGAAGCGCACGATCGGCGCGTCTTCCACTTCGGTAGCGGCATCGGCTTGCGCCTGGCTTGGCGCGGCGTCTTCCTCCTCGGCGAACTGGATGTCGCCTTCATCGCCGGCCAGTTCGGACAGCGACTGTTCGGAGGATTTGCCCAAGTCCGCCAGTAGCTTGACCAGCGTATCGTGCGGCACGATCACCGGTTCAACGGTGGACTCGGTCTGGAACTTGATCTGGTCCAGCGCCTGCGTATTGGTCGGATCGGAAATCGCGACCGACATCTTGTTGCCCCGCTTGGACAGCGCAATCACGCGCTGGCCGAACATCAGCTTGGGGTCGATGGTCTTCTGCGGCAGGAGTTCGAGATTGAAGGCGGCCAGATCCAGCATGGGATAGGCGAACGTCTCGGCGCAGAACATGGCCAGGTCGCGTGCGTTGATGGCATTGCTTGCCAGGAGCACGTCAATGAAGGGCTGCTTTTCTGCCTGGGATTTTTTCTGCAGCGCGTCCGCCTGCGGGGCGCTGAGGCGGCCTGCCTGCAACAATGCCCGGGCCAATCCCGACATAGGAGTGCCTGACGTCGAGTTGGGTTGGACTGCTGCCATAAGAGCGCGCTATCAAAAGACTACATTCGTGAAAGGGTGCATACGATCCCCGGATGATGCCTGTGGGCATCATTTTTGTAAAGCGCCACACTCTACGGTGTGTGCTCTCAGGCCGCGGGACGTCGCAATTTCACGACTTTGATGGCCTGATCATGGACCTGCACCACTTCGATGATGCACTGGCCGAATTTGACGCTGATTGGTGCCTCGGGAATATCCTGCAGAAGTTCGAGCAGCATCCCGTTAAGTGTTTTCGGCCCGTCCAGCGGAAAGTTTAATCCCAAGCGCTTATTAATGTCACGCAGAGGCGTACTGCCTTCCAGCAGGCATTCGCCCTTGGCATCCCAGCCGAAGCTGTCGGCCCGTGTGGCGCTGGGCGTGGACGTGGTGAACTCGCCAATCATCTCCTCGATGATATCGTCCAGCGTGACCAGGCCCTGCACCTCGCCGTACTCGTCGACGATGATGGCCAGGCGCTCCTTGTTTTCCTGGAAGTTCTGCAGGGCCCCGAAGGCCGCGGTATCTTGCGGCATGAAATACGGTTCGCTGAGGAGGGCGCGGAAATGCTCGGCGGTCAGCTCGTCTTCCTCATTGAGCAGGGCCACGGCCTTGCGCACGTGGAGGATGCCGGCGATCTGGTTGATTTCGCCGTCGTACACGGGCAGCTTGTTGTGGTAGCAGGTGGTGAGCTGGGCTTTGATGTCCTCGACCGGCACGGCCAGGTTCAGCGCTTCGATGTGGGCGCGCGGAGTCATGATGTCCTCGACCGAAATCGTATCGAGGTCGAACAGGTTCATCAGGATGCTCTTGTGCTTCTGCGGGATGAAGGAACCGTTTTCGATCAGCACCGAGCGCAGTTCATCGGGCGACAGGCGCGCCTCCTGCTCGGCGCCCGCAGGCTTCACGCGCACCAGGCGCAGCAGGGTGTTGACGAACAGGTGCACGAACCAGATCAGCGGCTTGGCGGCCGACAGCAGGGGGCGCAGCACGAGCGAGGCGGGCAGCACGATCTTGTCCGCATAGCGCGCGCCGATGATCTTGGGAGAGATCTCCGCCAGCACAATCAATATAAATACGACCAGACCTGTTGAAATAAGGATCACGTGTTCCTCGAAACCGAACTGCGTGATCGCAATCGCCGTGACGAGGGCGATGGCCATCGCATTGATCAGGGTATTGGCAATCAGGACCAGGGACAGCAGCAGTTCCGTCCTTTGCAGCAGCCACAGCGTGGCGATGGCCTGTTTCGAGCCTCGCTTGGCCTGGTGACGCAAGCGGAATCGATTGGCCGCCATCAGGGCGGTTTCGGCCATGGCGAAGAAGGCCGAGGCAAGGATCAGGAAGGCAAGGGCAGCGAATTGCGCCCACAAGGGAACAGTGTCCAAGGTCTAAAGGAGGCAGCCAAAGAAGCCCCTGATTCTACAGTATTTACTTTTAGGTCAGGCATGAAATGGACCCGGCCCCTATAATCGGGGGATGGAGCGAATGGTATTGTTGGCGCCCCCGCACCTGGCGGGGATTGTGCGCTATTTCCATGTGGAACGGTCGAGCTCGGGGGCGGTGATGGTACCTGCCACGCCTTGCCCGGCGCTGACCTTTTTCCTTTGCGGCGGCTCGCTGACGGTGGATGCGCTGTATGAGCGGCCCTTTATCGGCGGTCCGCTGACCGCGCCGTTTCCCGCGATCTGGATGCCGGGGACGACCTTCATCAGCGCCATCATCGAGCCAGGCCGGTTCGCTGGCTTTTTCGACATCGATCTTGACGAATTGACCAACGCGGTGCTGCCGCTGGATGAACTGCGCATCCCTTGCGAGCAGCTGGAGGAAACGCTGCGCGCCAGCGACGATCCGCAGTCCTGGGTGAGCGCCTTTTCCGAATGGCTTGTGCAACTGCTGGCAAAGCGCGAAGGCCGCGCGTCGCCGTTCGTACTGCCGGCAGGCCTGCTGTCCCTTCCCACTGGCGACATCGCGACCCGCTGCGGCATCAGCGTTCGTTCGCTCGAGCGCCGCTTCCTCGCCAGCTACGGCCAGAGCATCCGCGATGCGCGCAAGATGGAGCGCTACGTGCGCGCGCTGGCGCGGCTGATGTCGCAACCCGCGCGCCACGGCCAGCTCACACGCGTGGCCATGGACGCGGGCTATCACGACCAGGCCCACATGGTCCGCGATTTCATCCAGTACACCGGCCGCGCCCCGCGCAGCCTGATTCAGGGCATGGCCGACGAACAGCAGGGCGAGCTGCGCCTGCTGCATTACGACGATGCGGACGTGCCCATCGTCGCGGGCGACGTGTCGCATCCATACAATTCTTAGCCTTCGCCTCCCGCTATCGTGGCGCTGATTGCACGCATAGGGGAAACGCACATGGAAACTACGCTGGAGAAGGACGGCTTCGTCCTCACTTCGCTCGAATCGCTGCTTAACTCAGCCCGCACGGACAGCCTGTGGTACATGAGCTTTGGCCTGGCCTGCTGCGCGGTGGAGATGATGCAGGCGGCGTCCGCGCGCTATGACCTGGACCGCTTTGGCATGTGCCCCCGTCCTTCGCCGCGCCATGCGGACCTGATGATCGTCGCCGGCACGCTGACCAACAAGATGGCGCGCGCCATGCGCAAGGTCTACGACCAGATGCCGGAGCCGCGCTATGTGGTGTCGATGGGCTCCTGCGCCAATGGCGGCGGCTACTATCACTATTCCTATTCCGTGGTGCGCGGCTGCGACCGCATCGTGCCGGTGGACGTGTACGTTCCCGGCTGCCCGCCTACGCCGGAAGCCTTGCTGTATGGCCTGATGCAGCTGCAGCGCAAGGTGAAGCTGGCAAAGCCTAACAGGCATTACGCCGAAATCGCGCGCTGATAGGCTACTATTCTGCCCATAACAACCCGAATGGAGTGGCAGAATGAAGAAAGTCGCCGCTGCCCTGGCAGCGCTGGTCCTGGCGCATGCAAGCCAGGCCGCCGAAGTGGATAAGCCCTTGCTGGCCAGGGCCGAAAAGGAAAAGCCCGAAGTCCTGAAGCTGCTGGGACGCATGGTGAACATCGATTCCGGCACCTTCAACGGCAAGGGACTGGACGCGGTCGGCGCCATCGCCACGGCCGAACTGAAAAAGCTCGGCGGCCGCATCGAGACTTCGTCCGCCACGCCGGCAGCGGGCCACAACATCGTCGCCACGTTCACGGGCAAGGGCAAGGGCCGCATCCTGCTTGTCGCGCATATGGACACCGTCTTCGCCGACGGCAGCGCCAAGTCGCGCCCCTTCCGCATCGAAGGCAGCCGCGCCTACGGCCCCGGCATCATGGATGACAAGGGCGGCATCGTGATGGCGATCGGCGCGCTGAAGATACTGCAGGGCTTCAAGGACTATGCCAAGATCACGGTCCTGCTGAACACCAACGAGGAAACGGGCTCCCAAGGCACGCGGGCGCTGATCGAGAAGCTGGCGAAGGAGCACGACGTAGCTTTCAACCTGGAGCCGGGCCGCTCGGCCGATGGCCTGGTCATCGCGCGCAAGGGCAGCGGCGAGATCGAGAGGGAGGTGAAGGGCAAGGCAGCGCTTGCCGGCGTGGCAGCGTCGGGGGGCAGGAATGCGGCGCTCGAAGCGGCGCACCAGGTACTGCAGCTTTCGAAGCTGGGCGATGATGCGAAGCAGACGACGGTCAACTGGACGGTCATCAAGTCCGGTGACCGCAGCAATGTGATTCCCGATCATGCGTCTGCGCAGGCGGATGTGCGCGTGGCCGTGGCCGAGGAGTTCGACCGCGTCGAGCATGATATTGAACGCATCTCGGCGCAGAAGCTGATTCCGGAAACGCAGGTCGCGATTCACCTGCGCCGCGGCTTCCCGCCCATGCCCGCCAGCCCGATCACGGACGCCATCGCGCGCCGCGCCACTGATATCTACGCGGAGTTGGGCCGCAAGCTGACGCTGGAAAGCACCGGCGGCGCGGCCGATTCAAGCCTCATCTTCGCGGCCGGCGTGCCGACGCTGGACGGGCTGGGCATCGTCGGCGGCGGTATCCATACCGCGGATGAATACGCGGAGGTCGACAGCATCGCGCCGCGCCTGTATTTGTTGGCGCGGTTGATCCAGGAATACGGCAAAGGCGCGCAGTAGCGGCGGCGCACCGGCAGATCGAATTTGGTCCCGAAAGGGCTGTAGGGCGGATCATTCGATCCGCCGTGCATCAAGAACCGCGGTAGGTGGAATACGACCACGGCGAAACCACCAGCGGCACATGATAATTCCCCGCCGGATCCGCAATCCCGAATGCAATCGTCACCTGATCGATAAACCTTGGCGACGGCAGCTCCACGCCGGCCGCCGCGAAATACTCGCCCGCCTCGAACACCAGTTCGTATCTTCCGGCGCGCACATCGGCGCCTTCGAGCAAAGGCGTATTGCACCGCCCATCGCTATTCGTGGTATCCGTCTTGAGCAGCGTGCGCCCGCCCTCGTCCCCGATGGCGTAGAGCGATAAACGAACGCCTGCGCCGGGCCGGCCATGAGCGGTATCCAGAACGTGTGTAGTCAGTTTTCCCATTTGATGTCCTTATATCTGCGGCCTGATTTGCCTATTCTGCAAATCATATACCGATGCCAACACGGCAATATATGATTGAAGATATACCTTTCACTCGGACATCACCATGAACTACCCGCGCGACATGATCGGCTACGGCCGCACGCCTCCCCATCCCAACTGGCCAGACAAAGCCCGCGTGGCCCTGCAATTCGTGCTGAATTACGAAGAGGGCGGCGAGAACAACGTGCTGCACGGCGACCCGGCATCGGAAACCTTCCTGTCCGAGATCATCGGCGCGGCGGCATTCACCAATCGCCACATGAGCATGGAGTCGATCTACGAATACGGTTCGCGCGCCGGACTGTGGCGCCTGCTGCGCATGTTCGAGGAACGCAAACTGCCGCTGACCATCTTTGGCGTATCGATGGCCCTGCAGCGCAATCCGGAAGCGGTGGCCGCATTCAAGGAGCTGGGCCACGAAATCGCCTGCCACGGCCTGCGCTGGATCACCTACCAGAATATGGACGAAGCCACGGAGCGCGCCCATATGAAAGAAGCGGTGGAAATCATTAAAGAGCTTACGGGCGAACCGCCGCTGGGCTGGTATACCGGCCGCGACTCGCCCAACACCCGCCGCCTGGTCGTCGAGCATGGCGGATTCCGCTACGATGCCGACTATTACGGCGACGATTTGCCGTTTTGGCAGGAAGTTGCACACACAGGCGCCGATGGCAAGCCGGCGGTCGCGCCGCAGCTGATCGTGCCCTATACCCTCGACACGAACGATATGCGCTTTGCCGCAATGCAAGGCTTCAATAGCGGAACGCAATTTTTCGACTACCTGAAGGACGCTTTCGACGTACTCTATAAGGAAGGGGACTCGAACGGGCTGAACCAGCCGAAGATGCTGTCCATCGGCCTGCACTGCCGGCTGGTGGGGCGTCCGGCGAGGGCGGCGGCGCTGGCGCGCTTCCTCGACTATGTCCAGGGTCACGAAGGCGTGTGGATTACGCGCCGCATTGATATAGCGGAGCACTGGCACCAGCACCATCCGTATATGCCGAAGCGCTGATATCCAAAATCAGCGAAATCGTATAAACGAGCCTGGCCCCAGTGTTAATCTTGCAAGGTGGGACTAATGCGAGGGCAAGATGTCAGAACCGATCCGTTTTTATTACCGCGGCAGTGTGCATGAAGTGCGCGACGCCGCTCCGACGCAGACCGTGCTCCAGCACCTGCGCGAGGACTTGCACTGCACCGGCACCAAGGAGGGCTGCGCCGAAGGCGACTGCGGCGCCTGCACCGTGGTGCTGGGCGGATTGGACGCCAACGGCAAGCTTGAGCTGAAAGCCGTCAATTCCTGCATCCAGCTGACGCCGACGCTGGATGGCAAGGCCCTGTTCACCGTGGAAGACCTGCAGCAGCCGGACGGCGCGCTGCATCCCGTGCAGCAGGCGCTGGTCGAGTGCCACGGTTCGCAATGCGGCTTCTGCACGCCGGGCTTTGCGATGTCGCTGTGGGGCATGTACCTGAAGCAGGAGGGCAAGCGCCCGGAGCGCAAGGAAATCGACGATTGCCTGTCCGGGAACCTTTGCCGCTGCACCGGCTACCGCCCCATCATCGACGCGGCCCAGCGCATG
>DASWYX010000437.1:0-3960 GCA_036404755.1 Pseudoduganella sp. | reverse complement strand
TTCAGGGGACGCGCCGCCCGCAACTTCACGAACAGCACCGCTACCGCCGCGCACAGCAGCAGTCCGCCGGCCAGGCGCACGACATTGGCCGGGTCGCCGTGCAGCCAGCTGCGGTAATACAGCGGCAGCGTGAAGATCTGGATAATCATCGGAATCACGATGAACATATTGAAGATGCCCATATACACGCCGGTCCGTTCCGGCGGAATACTCCCCGCCAGCATCACGTAGGGATTACCCATCATGCTCGCCCACGCCAGGCCCACGCCGACCATGGGCCACAGCAGCATCAGCGGCTCGCTGATGAGAGGAATGCACAACATCCCCACGCCGGCCGCCATCAGGCAGACGCTGTGCGTGATCTTCGGCCCGAAGCGGCGCGTGAACGGCACCAGGGCGAAAGCCGCGAGGAAGGCCACGAAATTATAGAAAGCGCCCACCTGCCCGTTCAGCAGCCCCGCCTCGCGGAAGCCAGCGGACGAGGGATCGGTCGTCTTGTAGATCGAGGACGCCAGCGCCAGCATGATGTACTGCCAGTAGCAGAACATCGCATACCACTGGAACAGCTTGACCACCGCCAGTTGCTTCATCGTGGGCGGCATATCGCGCAAGGCTTCCACGATCTCGGCCAGCGTCTCGCGCCAGCCACCCGGCCTGGCGCGCAGTGCCGCCTCCTCTTCCGCGGACAGCGGCAGCTCGGGCGTCGTCCAGCAGCTCCACAGCACCGAGGCGATCGAGAACACGGAACCCAGCACGAAGGCGCCGATCACCGTGTACGGTATATGGTGGCTGTTGACGGCATCGCGGCTGACGCCGAGATACACGAGGATGGACGGCGTGAGATAAGCCAGCGTCTGCCCCAGGCCCGTGAAAGCACTCTGCGTTAGGAAGCCCAGCGAATGCTGGCGCACCGCCAGCCGGTCGCTGACGAAAGCCCGGTAAGGCTCCATCGTCACGTTATTGGCCGCGTCCAGGATCCACAACAGGCCAGCCGCCATCCACAGCACGGGGCTGAACGGCATGGCCAGCAGGCCAAGGCTGCAGATCAGGGCGCCGATCAGGAAGTAAGGCGTGCGCCTTCCCCAGCGCGACACGGTGCGATCACTTAGCGCGCCGATCAGCGGCTGCACCAGCAGGCCGGTGACGGGACCGGCCAGCCACAGGTAAGGCAAGGTCGCTTCGTCCGCACCCAGGTATTTGTAGATCGGGCTCATGCTGCTCTGCTGCAGCCCAAAGCTGAACTGGATGCCGAAGAAGCCGATGTTCATGTTGACGATCTGCCGGAAGGACAGATGCGGTTTATGCTGCATCATCATCGTCTCCGGTGAGGTCAGGCGGACCACCGCTGCGTCCACGGCTCATAAAACGCCATGTCCTGAGGCACCGCGCCGGACAGCCCGCACACCGCGCCCGCGAACGCAGTGGCGCGCTTCATCGTCAGCGCCAGGTCCCAGCCCTGCACATGGCCGAGCAGGAAGACGGCGGAGAAGGCGTCGCCCGCACCCACGGTGTCCACCAGTTTATACGGCTCCTCGTTGCCATGCTCGCGAATGACTTGTCCATCGGCGCCGATGTACATGGCGCCGCGCGGGCCGAGGGTGACGATCATGGCTTGCAGGCCGAAGCTGGCAATCAGCGCGTCGCAGGACTGCTTCACCTGCGGGTCGTCGGCGCGCACGATCTGCGGCGCCCCCGGGCAATACCAGCCGAACAGCGCGGCCAGCTCTTCCTCGTTGACCTTGAGGATGTCCGCATGGCGCAGCGATTCGAACACCGTGCGTTCGGTGTACTGGCCTTCCCGCAGGTTCAGGTCCAGGTAGCGCGTGGCGCTGGTGCTGGCCAGCACGTCGAGCAGCGCGGAGCGCGACGTCAGGTGGCGCTGGGCCAGGGTGCCGAAGTACAGCACGCGCGGCGCCGCCTCCTTCAGCGCGGCCAGTGCGGGCGCCGGCACGATGTGGTCATAGGCCTGGTCCGGCAGGATGTGGAAGCGGTGCCCGCGCACGCTGCGTTCGACGACCACGCGGCCCGTGGGCCAGTCCGGGTCCATTTGCAGGCCGGCTTGCGACATGCCGTAGCGCTCGTATTCGGCGCGCATCAGTGCGCCGTTGTCGTCCTGTCCGATGCGGGTGATCATCAGCGTCGGCGTACCCAGGGCCGCCAGATTGCGCGCCGCGTTGAAGGGCGCGCCGCCCACCACCTGTTCGCTGCCGAAATCATCGACCAGCGCCTCGCCAAACATTGCCACGCTCATGCCTGTCTCCATTATGTTTGCCGCTCGAGCCAATGCATGGCCCACGGGGCAAGCTGTATTTGATTTGAGTATGCCTGATGCGTCAGGCTGTCGCACCAGCGGCCGTCCAGATCGAAGGATTGCGGCTCACTGGAGAAATTGTAAAGGGCTACGAAGTCCTCTCCCCGCGCCAGCGCCAGCACGGCTTTCGGCGCATCCAGCAGCCGGCGCGGCGCGTCGGCCGACAGCGCGCGCAAGCGATGACGCGCTGCGATCAGGGCACGCAGCTCTGCATACACGCGGCCGGGCAGCGTGCCTGCATCATGGCGCTGGGCGAAGCGGGCTTCGTCCAGAACGGGGCGCTGCAGCCAGCGGCTGTCCATCGCGCGGTCAGGACGGTCACGGAAGCTGTAATCGTTCGTCTGCCCAATTTCGTCGCCCATGAAGAGCACCGGCAGCGCGCCAAAACTTAGCGCCAGGCCGTGCAGCAGCAGCAGTCGGCGCAGCGCCAGCCCGGCCGCCGCGTCGCCTGCGTCGTCCGCATCTTCCAGGCCCACCAGGCTGGCGGCCATGCCGTTGCTGCCGTGGGCGGCGTGCGGGTCGCTGCTCTGGAAGGCTTCGCCGCGGGCGTAGCTGCCGCCCGCGCCGGCGAAGAAGCGCGAGATGGCCGCGAGGCGCGCGGACGGATCGTGCCCGCCATCGCCCCCGCCTTCCGCAGCTTCCGCGCGCAGCACATTCCAGCCGATATCGTCATGGCAGCGCACATAACTGAGCCAGCAAGCCTGCGGCGGCAACGGCGCCGTGCCCGCCACGACGCTGCGCAGCAGCGACGCATCCTGCTCGGCCAGCGAGCCCCAGGCTGCGGCCATCAGGCTGCTGTGATAGGCGATATGGCATTCCGGCTGCGCCGGCTCGCCGAAGTAGGCCGGCAGCTCGCGCATCGGAACGATCGCTTCCGCCTTCAGCAGCACTCCCGGCGCGGCAATCGCCACGATGGCCCGCAAGGCTTGCAGGATCAGGTGAGCCTCCGGCTGGTTCATGCTGTTCGTGCCCTCGCGCTTCCACAGGAAGGCCGTGGAATCGAGGCGGAAGGCTTCGATGCCGCGGTTGGCGAGGCGCAGCAGGGTTGCGGCCATTTCCGCGAACACCTCGGGATTGGACCAGTTCAAGTCCCACTGATAGGGATAGAAGGTGGTCCACACCCAGCCGCCCAGGTCCGGCACTTCGGTGAAGTTGCCCGGCGCGGCCTGCGGGAAGACCTGGCCCAGCGTGCGCTCGTAACGGTCGGGCATTTCGCGGTTGGGGAACACGTGGAAGAAGCGGCGCAGTCTTTCGTCGCCATCGCGCGCGCCCTTCGCCCACGGATGATCGTCCGCCACATGATTCAGGATGAAGTCCGAGCACAGGCTGATGCCGGCGCCGCGCAGGCTTGAGGTCAACGCATCCAGATCTTCATTGCTGCCGAAGCGCGGCTCCACTTCCTCGAAGCTGGCGACGGCAAAGCCGCCGTCGTTCTCGCCTTCGCGCATCTTCAGGAAGGGCAGCAGGTGCAGGTAGCGCACGCCCAGCTCGCGCAGGTGCGGAATGCGCTGCGCCACGCCCTGCAGGTTGCCACCGAAGCGGTCCACGTAGGCGCAGTAGCCCAGCATGTGCTGGACGAGGAACCAGTCCGGCTGGGCGGCGCGGGCCGTGTCCAGCGCCGCCAGCGCTGGCCGGCGCGCGCCGTGCAG
>DASWYX010000436.1:0-16597 GCA_036404755.1 Pseudoduganella sp. | reverse complement strand
CGCCTGAGCTGTCGGGCACGGCAGCGATAAAACTGTTATCTGCGGGATTGGTGACGTCGTAGCTGGTTCCATCCAGCGCGTGCTGCCATACACCATTGATGTAGTTGGACGTTGTCATGAGTTACCCTGGTCTGTGAGTGTAGGACCATGGTAATTCGGGAGGGGGAGAGAAGGAGGCCGTTATCGCAGTTTTGAAACGGCTTTAATTTCGAATTTGCTGAAACGGCGGCATATTCTGCGCCGCCGTTTCTTCAGGTGGCGGACTGCGTGAACAGTTTCTCCACCGGGTAGTAACCCTTGGTGAAAGGAGACTTGATGACGATGTAGCTGAAGTACTTCTCGATGCCGATATGCTGGTCCAGCAGGCCTTCAATGATGGTCTGGTAGTGCACCACGCCGGTGGTGACGAATTTGAGCAGGTAGTCGAAGCCGCCGCTTACCAGGTGGCATTCAACGATTTCGTCAATTTTGCGGATGGCCGCTTCGAACTTGGCGAAGTCTTCGCGGCGGTGGTCGGACAGGGTGACCTGCGTGAACACCAGCTGCACGTTGCCGATCTTTTCCAGTTCGATGTGGGCGCCATAGCCGGTCACGTAACCAGCCTTCTCCAGGCGTTTGACGCGGATCAGGCAGGGGCTCGGCGACAGGCCGACCGCGTCGGCCAGATCCACGTTGGCAATTCGCCCGCTTTGCTGCAGATGGGCCAGGATTCGGATATCGATCCTGTCCAGTTTGAACGCACCTTCTAGCATAGAATCCCTTGGCAATCGGGTGCCGGGAGGCGGCAGCCCGAATTGATTGTAGCATGCAGAAAACGTGATACGGAAGAGCAATCAGCGCAGGGCGTTGCGTACTTCCGGCTGTGCCAGCACCTGGTCCAGCGTGGCGCGTAATCGCTCGAACAGCTGGTCGAATTCGGCCTCCGTGTAGCACAGCGCCGGAGCGAAGCCCAGGTTGCCGTCGGTGAAGGCGCGGAAGATGACTCCCTGTTGGGCCGCCGCCTGGCCAATGCGTTCGTAGATGCGCAGAGAAGGGTCGAAGAGCGTCTTGTTGGCCTTGTCCGACACCAGTTCCAGCGCGCCAAGCAGGCCGCGGCTGCGCGCATCGCCAACCAGCGGATGCTCGAGCAGGTCGCGCAGGCCTTGTTCGAAACGCGGCGCCTGCGCCTGGGCATTGGCCAGCAGGCCGCCCTCGTGGTACAGCCGCAGCACTTCGAGGCCGATGGCGGCGCTGACTGGGTGTGCGGAATAAGTCTGGCCATGGCCGACCGGGGTTTCCGGGCCGGCGCCTTCGGCGATGGCCTGGTAGACGGCGTCCGACATCATCAGGGCGCCCATCGGCGCATAACCTGCCGTCAGACCCTTGGCCATTGTCATCATGTCCGGCTCCACGCCTTCCGCTTCGCATGCGAACAGCGGGCCGGTACGGCCAAAGCCGGTGATCACTTCATCGACCACGAACAGGATGCCCAGCTCGCGGCATGTATCGGCCATCGCCTTCAGCCAGCCTTTCGGCGGCACGATGACGCCGCCGGAGCCCTGGATCGGTTCGCAGAAGAAAGCGGCCACGCGGTCCGCGCCGAGTTGCGCGACCTTGGCGCGCAGTTCGGCGACGGATGCGGCGATCAGCGCCTGCGGGTCCGCGCCCTGCTCGTGGCGGTAAGGGTAGGGCGACGAGATGTAGTGCTGATTCGCCAGCGGCAGGCCGAAGTTGCGGTGGAAAACCGGCAGCGCCGTCAGACCGGCGCCGATGGAGGAGGAGCCGTGATAGCCGCGCTGCAGCGAGATGAACTGGTCGCGCTCCGGCTTGCCCAGTGCGCGGTAGTAGTAGCTGATGTAGCGGATCGCCGCATCGACTGCGTCCGAGCCGCCCAGCGTGAAGTAGACGTGAGTCAGCGACGCCGGCGTCAGCTCGACCAGCCTGGCTGCAAGCTTGATGGCAGGTTCGGAACCGAAGCTGAAATAGCCCGTCGCATACGGCAGGCGCTGCATCTGCTCCATCGCCACATCGACGATGCTTTGCTGGCCATAGCCGGTGTTCACGCACCACAGGCCGGCGAAGGCGTCCAGCATCTCGTTGCCGTTCGCGTCGCGCAGCCAGGCGCCTTTGCCTTCGGTGAGAATGGTCGGGCCGCGCTTTTCGTGGGCGCGGAAGTTCGTGACAGGGTGAATCAGGTGTTGTCGGTCAAGGTCAATCAGGGAGGTGTTTTGCATGATGGGTTCCGTGGTGTGATCCTGGAACCATCTTAGGGGGAGACTGCAAGTGGAAGCTTGCGATTGCTGTGGTCCGGGGCGGGCTTATATTGCGGATTTAGGCCAGCCCCGGCATTTTCTGCTGCACCGCGTTCAGCCCAGTGCCTGACTGATCAAACCGTACACTTTCATGCCTGGATCGTTGAGGGGCGGCTCGCCGCGCGACATGGTCAGCACGCTGTCCACCTGCACCAGGCCCAGCTCCGTCAGCCAGGGGCTCAGGCCAGATTCGGCGTTGACGTCGATACGCAGGAAGGCGCCGCCGTAGGTGCCGGTCCAGTGGGCGATCAGGGCCTTGGCGCGTTCGATATCCGGCGCGACCACGGGGCCGATCGCGTAGCCGTGGCCGAAGCGGCGCAGCAGCGCGAAGCCGACCATCTCGTCGTAGCGGTCGATGACTACGCCTTCGGCGACGTTCTGCAGCGCGGACAGCACGGTGGCGCGCGGCATGCCGGCCGCGCGGCCGGCCAGCGCGGCGATCTTGGCGGCGTCGCGCGCGCCCATGGGGCGAATGCGCTCTCCAACCGGCAGTTGCAGCAGCGGCGTCTTGAACACGGTGCCCTGGTGCTGGTGCACGGTGCCGAAAGCGGAGAAGCCGTAGGATTCGTAAAGCGCCTTGCCCGCCTCGGTGGCGTGCAGCAGCACGGTGCGCTTGCCCAGTTCACCCAGCGCGAGGGACATCAGCTTCTTGCCGATGCCCTGGCCCTGCCAGTCGGGCGACACGATGACCATGCCAATCGACGCAAACTCGGTGCCGTGGCTCCAGCACAGGGCAGTGCCCGTGATCACGGGCTGGCCATCGGGTCCTTCCGCTTCGGCCACATAGCCGGCGCCCAGGCGTTGTACGAATTGCCAGTCTTCCAGGCGGTGCGGCCAGCGCACTGCCAGTGAGAGCTGGTGCGCTGCCGGCACGTCGGCCTCGGTCATGCGGCGGTAGCACAGGACCCTGCCGTTGATTCGCTCTGTCACGTTTCCTCCGTTAGTAGAATGCCGTTACCTACCGGCGTGCAGTCATGCTACCCCACGTTTTGCGCCCTGCGCCAGCGGGTTTTCAAGAACGCAATCGCGTCCCGTGCCGGGCGCGGGATTCGGCACAAAGTGCTGAAAATCCGGCCCTCTTTTGGCTTCCCTATCAAGTTGCGAAAACCCCTTGACCGGGGTGGCCCGGTGCGGGTTAGATATGCCGACTGTTCGTTATTTTTAGGGATATGCCATGAAACGTTTTGTTACCGGTTTGCTGTTGAGCGTTGTTGCGCCGCTCGTGTTTGCGCACGCCACTGTGAAGCAGTCCATTCCCGCCGCCGGCGCCACGCTGGACAAGGCTCCGCAGCAGATCGTGCTGACCTTCAACGAGAAGGTCGAGCCGGCGTTCAGCACCATCGAACTGAAGGATTTCGCGGGCAAGGCGGTTGGCGGAAACAAGGCCTTCGTGGACTCGGCCGATCCTCTGCTGCTGAAGCTTGACCTGCCTTCGCTGGCTGCGGGCTCCTACCAGGTGAACTGGGTCGCCGTCGGTCCCGACGGCCACCGCCGCAAGGGCAGCTATTCCTTCACGGTGAAGTAAGGTGGATTTCGCGCAGGGTCTGCAGTTTGGCAGCGCGTGGCTGGTGAACGTTGCGTTCGCGGGGCTGCTCGGCGTTTTGTCGGCGCGCTATTGGCTGCGCGACGCGGACGTCGGCGCCGCCGATGCCTCCTGGGCCTCCTGCGCGACGGCGCGCGCGCGGCTTGACGCCTGCTGGCGTCCCCTCGCGCTGCTTTGCTTTGCCGGCCAGTTCGCAGCCCTGTGGTCGGCTGCCGCGACCATGGCCGGATTGCCGCCTTTCGACGCGTTCCCAGCGCTCTGGATGATGCTGACCGCCACGGCGTTCGGCAAGGCGGGGCTATTCGGACTTTTCTGCTCCGCCGCGCTGGCGCTCGCCGGCCCGCTCCTGTTGCGCGGCCGCTCCGTCCGCGCGACGCAGTCGGCGGTCGTTCTCCCCTTCGAATCGCGGCGCGCAGCCAACGGCGGTCCGTTGGCCGACGGTCAGCTGCCCACATCGGCACATTCGCGTGCTGACGCAGCCGCAGCGAATTTCGCCGGCGATGCAACGCCCACCGTTCGTGGCGCCCCTCGTGCAGTCGTCAGCGGGCAGACATCCAGCCACAGCGCCACAACCGGCCACGGCGCCGCTTGTGCTGGCGTCAGCGGCGAGGCGACGGGGGATGGTGCTCGCTCGCCGGCGGTGGCCGCGCGCTGGCAGGCGGCGGCTGTGGGCTTGCTGGCGGCATTCGCGGCGGCGCGGGTGGCGAACAGCCATGCGGCGGAAAATGGCTTGATGACGGCGTCCATGCTGATCGAGTGGACGCACCTGGTGCTGGTGTGCCTGTGGCTGGGCGCCGTAACGGTGGCGGCGTGGATCGTCATGCCGCGCCCGGCGTCGGGGTCGGCAAAGCCGGACGCGCAGGCGAAAGCGTCGGCGCAGGAGCAGGCGCTGAAGCAAGCGCAGAGGCAGGCGCAGGGGCAGGCCCATGCCGCGGCTGAGACGCAGGCCCGGGCCCAGGCGAAGGAGCAATCCAGCGCGCAGGCGCGCGAGCAATCCAGCGCGCTGGCGCCGGTGGCGTATATGCGCCGCCTATCGGGCGCCGCGACGGTTGCCATCGTCGGGATACTAGCGACGGGCATCTACAACGCCTGGCACGGCCTGGGAGTACCGGCGAACGCGCTGGGCAACCCTTACGGCAGCGCGCTGATGGTGAAAGTGGCGTTGGTGATGCTGGCCGCCGCCATGGGCGGCTACAACAAGCTGGCGGCGTTCCCGCGCGCTGAAGCGGGAGACGAAACGGCGCTCGCCCGTGCACGCCTCGTGCTCCAGATCGAATCCATCGTGCTGGCAGCTGCAATGCTGGCCGCAGCAGTCCTGGTCGCCCAGCAACCTCCGGCAATGGCATAATCTCCTGCTGCCAGACAAAGCGGGAGGGGGCGATGGGAAGCAACACGGCAAGGATGGTGGTGCTAGGCGGCCTCACGGTCGCCGTGCTGGATATCATCAACGCAATGCTGTTCTGGTACATCTACAAGGACGTGCCGCCCCTGCGCATCCTGCAAAGCATCGCCGCCGGCCTGCTCGGCAAGGACGCATACGCTGGCGGCGCAGGCAGCGCCGCACTTGGCGCGCTGCTGCACTGGCTCATCGCCTGCGGCATGGCCCTGGGATACGTCCTGGTAAGCCGGCTGCTGCCCACCATCGCCCAGCGCCCGCTGCTGGCAGGCTTGCTATTCGGCCTGGGCGCCTACGCCGTGATGACCTACCTGGTCGTGCCGCTCTCCCGCGCCAGTGCCGTGAACAAATACCTGTGGTGGACGGTCGACAGCGTCGCCGCCCATATCCTGCTGGTGGGCGTGCCGCTGGCGTACATGGCGCGGAAGATGGTGGTCAGCCGCCAGCAATGAGCTTGTTCAGGCTCGAATAATCGATGGCCTTCTCTTCGTCGATTTCACCGGTTGCGAGGAAGCGCTGCGTATATGCGGACAGCAGGCCGGCCATGGCTTCCGCCGGCGCAGAGCCAGCGCTGAGGCGGCGCACGCCCAGTTCGGCCAGCCGTATCGGCGATGGCAGCGTGGTGCGCGCCAGCAGGTTCACCGGCATGCCGGCGGCGGCGACGATGGCGGCGATGTCCGCTTCGTCCGAAGCCCCGGCCGCGAACAGTCCATTGGCGCCAGCCGCCTTGTACAGGGCGGCACGGCGAATCATTTCCGCTGCGCGCGCGGAAGGTTCGGCCAGGCCGCGCAGGTACACGTCGCAGCGGGCATTGATGAAGAGATTCACGCCGGCCTTGTCGGCCACGGCGCGGATCGCGGCAATCTTGCGTGCCAGGAGCTCTGGCGGCTTGTTGCCGTCCTCGATATTGATGCCGACGGCGCCGGCGGCAATCACCTGTGCGACGAATTGGGTAACCACCTCAGGGTCGTCGGAGTACCCGTCTTCCACGTCGACGGTGAGCGGCAGACTGGTGCCGCGCACGATATTGCGTACGGTGACCAGTTGCAGTTCCGGCGGCAGCTTGTAGCCGTCCGCATAGCCGTGCGACCAGGCCACGGCGGCGCTGCTGGTGGCCAGCGCACGGGAGCCGGCGGCTTCGGCGATGCGCGCGGAGGCGCCGTCCCAGCAGTTGGCCAGCATCAGGATGCCCTCTTGGTGCAGGGCGTGGAAATCGAGAGCGCGACGCGATTGCATAAAATCTCCTATTCGGATTTTGGTTGTCTCAGTTCAAGCGCCTGCAGCTTGGGTACTTTCTCAGGCGACAGCGAGAACCATACATCAATTGCACCCTTGTCGCCCATTACCTGGAAGGTACAGCGAAGTTGGTTTTCCGGCATGATGGCGCCCACGGACTGGATCTTGCCGATGGCGTTCATTTTCTCGGCAATCAGCTGGCGCCAGTCTTCGCGCGAACGATCAAGGAAAAAATTCTCGGCGGCGATGGCATCTGCCAGCGCGCCATCCCACGATTGCAGCAGCCGCAGCACCTGTTCCTTGCGCTCCGCCAGCACGTGCGACGGCGGAATGGCGCGAGGCGGCAGCTTGCCTTTCTCGATCAGCAGATTCAGCGCCTTGATGGTCGGCGTGTACACGGGCCCGTAGCGCAGATTGCTGAAGGCGATCACGCCCACGCCATGATCTGGCGCGAAGCGGTACTGGCTGCCGTAGCCTGGCAGGCCGCCCGCGTGGCCCACGATCAGCACATTGTGCGCGTCCCGCGTCCAGTGCAGGCCGTATCCGTAGAAGCCCACTTTCGGATTCGCCGATTCGCCGTCGGCTGTCGTCGCATTGGGCTGGTAAGCCGTGAAGGTGGACGGCTGCTGCATCTCGCGTACGGAGGCCCGGCGCAGCGGTCCGGTTTCGGCATCGCTGCGTGCAGGCCAGGCATTGAGCAGGAAGGCGACGTAGCGCGAGAAATCATCCATCGTCGTGATCAGGCCGCCCATGGCCGCGCCATCGCCGTCATGCAGGATGGGTTCAGGCGCCCAGGCGCCATGGACCCATTGATAGCCGCGCGCCAGCTGGCCGGACGGCACGGCGCTGTATTCCCAGACCGTATTGCGCATGCCCAGCGGCTGCAGGATGTGGCGGGTCACATAGTCCTGGTAGCGCATGCCGGACACCTTGCTGACGATCTTGCCGACCAGGATATAGCCAAGATTGCTGTATTCGTAGCCGTTGCCCGGCATCGTGGAGAAGGAAAGCCCGCCTCGCAGCAAGCGTTCGATTTCAGCGTTGGACCGCGCCATCTGGCGATCGCCCCAGGGATTATCCTCGGGCAGACCGGTGCTCATCGTGAGCAGGTGGCGGAGGGTGATCGGCGGCGAATCGGCGGTCGGCAACTCGACCGCCTTGAGTTCCGGCAGGTAGCGGACTGCCGGATCGTCCAGCCGCAGCTTGCCCTCGTCGCGCAGCTTCAGCAGCGACATGGCGACAAAGCTCTTGGTCATCGATGCGATGCGGAAGCGTGTAGCCGCCGTGACCGGCGTTTTTGCATCCACGTCCGCCTCGCCGATGGCCCGCGTGTGCAGCAGGCGGCCATCCATCACGATGCCGTAGACCAGGCCGGGAATGTGCTCCTTGGCGGCCAGTTCCCTGTACATCGCATCGATTTCCGGCAGCAGGGCCTGCACGCGCTCCTCGCGGCTGGCGTCCGCGAAAATGGGCACGGCGTAATCGGCGGCGAAAGCGCCGGCTGGCGCGAACGCGGCGAAGAGCAGGGCGGCGCAGGCTTGTAGCAGGGGACGGCGCATGTAGACTCCAGCGAAATGTTGAAGTGCAAACAATATACGTGCCGCTCCCGCAAGGCAAGCATGCAGGCTGGGCAGGCCGGCAGCAGTGCTTGTCCTGAACAAGCATCATGGAGTTGCTGGCATCTGACAATAAACTTTATTTTGTGCGTTCGCCACGCTCGAAATGGGTTACTGTGAAAGGTACACAATAACCGCACTCAGTCCACCTGCCCACGGGCTGAGCAATGCAGGGGATGTCAAGGGCAGTGGAGAGGCCATGCAGGATCGCGTTGCAGCAGAGTTGCTGCGGGTGTTTGCGGGCTCTACCGAAATGGCCCGGCGTATGCGTCAGCTTGACTGGTCACGCACCAGCCTCGGGCCAGTCACGGGCTGGCCTGAAAACTTGCGTCTGGCGCTCGGCCTCTGCCTGACTTCGCGTTTCCCCATGCACCTGTGGTGGGGGCCGGACCTCACCCTGTTCTACAACGACGCCTACATTCCCTTCCTTGGCCCAAGTAAACATCCCGCCATGCTGGGCCGGCCGGGCCGCGAAGCCTGGGCGGAAATCTGGGATGCCGTCAGCCCTCTCATCAATAGGGCGCGCATCGAGAAAGAGGCCGGCTGGTCCGAAGATACCTTGATGTTCTTCGACCGCAAGTTGCCGCAGGAAGAGGCGTATGTGAGCTTTGCGGTCAGCCCCGTGCTGGGCGTTGAAGACAAGGTCGATGGCCTGTGTTGCACCTGCAGCGAAGTGACCGGCAAGATTGTCGCAGCGCGGCGGCTGGAAACCTTGCGCCAGCTTGGCTTGCTGGCCGAGGAAAATAACGCCGCTGAGGTATGCCGGCTGGCGATGTCCGTCATCTCCCGCAATCCCTGGGATATTCCCTGTGCCGCCGTCTACCTGCTGGACGAAGACGGCCAATGCGCGCGCCTGTCGGCCAGCACCGGACTGGATGGCGGCCTCACGCGCTTGCCCGCCGTGATCATGCCGGGCCAGCCCGACAGCGGCGACCTGCTGCAGCTGGGCGAACTGCTGGAACATGCCGAAGTGCGGGAACTGGATCTGGAAGCTGTCGGCCTGCTGGATGATTTGCCCTGGCCTTGCGGCGCGCGCCAGGCGCTGGCCTTGCCGCTGCACGCGCGTGCCCACGAATCCCCGTGTGGGATCCTGCTGGCCGGTATTGGGCAAAGACGCCCCTACGATGCGGAATATCGCGCCTTCCTGGAATTGCTGGCGGGGCAGCTGGCGCGCGCCATCAGCGGCGCCCGCGCCTACGCCGAGGAAAAACGGCGCGCCGAAGAGCTGGCGGAGCTGGAGCGGGCCAAGACCAGCTTCTTCTCGAATGTCAGCCACGAATTCCGCGCGCCGCTGACGCTGATGCTCGGTCCGATCGGCGAAGCGCTCGCGGACCAGCAGGCGCCGCTGCCACCCGCTCAGGAAGCCCGTCTCGAAATGGCGCTCGGCAATGGACAGCGCCTGCTCAAGCTGGTGAATACGCTGCTGGACTTCTCGCGCCTGGGCAGGGCGGATGCCTGTTACCGGCCAACGGCCCTGCATGAAGTGACTGCACGGCTGGCGGGCGCATTCCGCTCCGCCTTCGAGCAGGCGGGCGTCGCCCTGCAAGTGGAATGCCCGCCGCTGCCGGAAGAAGTGTGGGTGGACCGGGATATGTGGGAGAAGATCGTCCTGAACCTGCTGTCCAATGCGCTGAAATACACGATGCAGGGCAAGGTGAGTATCTCGCTGCGCGCGGCGGGTGGCCATGCGGTGCTGTCAGTCGCCGATACCGGCGTTGGCATTGCGCCGCGCGATGTGCCGCACATCTTCGAGCGCTTTCACCATGCCGGGCATGGGCCGGGACGCTCGCTGGATGGCGCAGGGATAGGACTGGCGCTGGTGCGCGACCTGGCCGGGCTGCATGGCGGCACGGTGGAGGCTTCGAGCGCGGCGGGCAAGGGCAGCGAGTTTACCGTGCGTATCCCGCTGGGCGCCCGGCACCTGGACCAGCGCAAGCTTGGCAGCGCCGACCAGCAGGATTGGCACAGCGCGGCCGAAAGCTATGTGCAGGAAGCCTTGCGCTGGCTCGCCACTTCCGCGCCTGCTGCTGAACGGGCCGGGCCGTCTCAGCCGCAGCCGGCGTCGGTTGGCGCCGCGCCTCGTTTTCGCGTGCTGGTTGCTGACGACAGTGCCGATATGCGCCAGTATCTGCGCGACTTGCTCGCACCCTACGGCGATGTGGAGCAGGCGGCCGATGGCCACGCGGCGGCCGATGCGCTGGCCTCGCAACGCTATGATCTGTTGTTGGCGGACGTGAAGATGCCCGGCATGAACGGCGTTGAACTACTGCGCCATGTGCGCCGCCAGCCCGACTTGCGCCTGATGTCGGTCGTGCTGATATCGGCCCGCGTAGGCGAAGAAGCGCGCAGCGAAGCACTCACCGCCGGCGCGGACGATTACCTGGAGATGCCATTCACGGCGCGCGAGCTTGTGAGCCGCATCGGTTCCTGCCTTGCGCTGACGCGCATGCGGGCGGACGCGATTGCAGAAAGCGAACTGCGTTTCAGCGCCGTGCAGCAAGCGTCGCCGGACGCTTTCCTGATCTTTGCCGCCGTGCGCGATGCGAATGGCGCCATCAGCGCCTTCGAGTGCCAGTTCGCGAATCCGGCAGCCATGCGCATACTCGGCAAGTCCGTATGCGGCCGGCTGAATGGCCGCACGGATGAAGGCCTCAATCCGCTCTTCAGAATGCTGGCCGAGGCGATGGAAAAGGACCAGCCGTGGCAAGGCGAACATGCCTACCACAACGGCTCTACTACGCGCTGGCTGCGCAGCACTGCGGCGCGCGCCGGGGAGCGTATCGCCTTATGCTGCACGGATTTCACCGCTCACCATGAGGCGGACCTGGCGATGCGCCAGAGCGAAGCGCGCCAGAGCTTCCTCCTTGCGCTGAGCGATAATCTGCGGCCGCTGTCCTGTCCATGCCGCATCATGGATGTGGCATGCGAAGCCGTTGGACGGCAGCTCAAAGTGGCAGCCGTTGGTTACGCCGAGATGCAGACCGACGGCGAAACCCTGCTCGATGGCGGCGGCTTCGGCGACGGACGCTTGCCATCGCTGCACGGCATGGCCTGCCGCCTTTCCGAATTCTCGCCTGGCTTCCGGCGCGCCCTGCTGGATGGGCGGGCCCGCTTCGTTGCCGACCTGCGCCGGGCGCCGATCGAACGTGCCGGGAGGGCTGGCGGCATCTACGGCCGCGGCGTGCGCGCCACCGCCGTCGCACCGCTGGTCAAGGACGGCAGGCTGGTGGCCTGCCTGTATGCCGCGGACGCGGCTCCCCGCAACTGGACCAGCCAGGATCGCAACCTGCTGCGCGAAATTGCGGACCGTACCTGGTCCGCCGTGGAACGCGCCCGCGCCGAGGAAGCCCTGGCCGTGGAGCTGAAGAATATGGGCCGGCTGCAGGAGATGAGCACACGCATGGTGAAGGCCAAGGATTTGCACGGCCTGCTGCATGAAGTGCTGGACGCCACGATCGAACTGCATGGCGCCTTCGCCGGCAGCATCCAGCTCTACGATCCGGACAACAGCAGCCTGCACCTGGCCGCGGCGCGCGGTTTCGATGCCGACTTCCTGTACCGCTACAAGGCGGTGCGCGCCGGCGACGGCACGCCTTGCGGCCTGGCGCTGGCCAGCGTGCAGCGCGTGATTGTGGAGGATATCGAGCATGAGCCGGGCTGCATCACGATGCGGGGCGAGGCGCGCCGCGCCGGCTTCCGCGCCGTGCAGTCCACGCCGCTGATTTCCCATGGCGGCAAGGTGCTGGGCATGCTGTCCACGCATTTCCGCGGTGCGCGCCGCTTCACCGAGCGCGAATTGCGCATGACGGACCTGTACGCACGCCATGCGGCGGACGCCATCGGCGCCCATTTGCGGGAGCAGATGCGGGTGCGCAACAGCGAGGTGCTGGAAAGCCGCGTCGCCGAACGCACCCAGGAGCTGCAGCGCGCCCTGGATGCGCTCAATCGTGAAGTCCTGGAGCGCAAGCAGGCCGAGGACCGCCTGCGCCAGAGCGAGAAGCTGAAGGCCATCGGCCAGCTCACCGGCGGTATCGCCCATGATTTCAACAATATGCTGCAAACCATCAGCGGTGGCCTGAACCTGGTGCGCCTGCGCATGCAGCAGGGCAAACTGGGCGAGATCGAAGGCTATCTGCGCCGCGCCGAGAAGGGGACGCAGCGGGCTGCCGCCCTGACGCACCGTCTGCTCGCGTTCAGCCGCCAGCAGACGCTGGAGCCGAAATGCGTGAGCCTTGGCCGCATCGCGCGCGAAATGGAAGACATGATCCGCCGCGCCGTCGGCCCTTCGGTGCAGGTGGAAATGCAGATGGGCATCGGCAAATGGCTGGTGATGTGCGATCCGAACCAGATGGAAAGCGCGCTGCTGAACCTGTGCGTCAATGCGCGCGACGCAATGCCGGACGGCGGCTGGCTGACCATCAGCACCGATGAACTGGAGCTGAGCACCGAGCAGGCGGCCCGTTACGAGGGCGCGGCGGCGGGCCGTTATGCGACCATTGCCGTTTCCGATACCGGCTTCGGCATGACGCCCGAGGTGCTGGTCCACGTGTTCGAGCCATTCTTCACCACCAAGCCGCTGGGCAAGGGCACGGGCCTGGGCCTGAGCCAGATCTATGGCTTCGTGCGGCAGTCCGGCGGCTTCGTGCAGATCGAGTCGGTGCCGGACAAGGGGACGACGGTTCGCATTTGTCTGCCTTACAACGCGACCGACCCAGAATTCGACGTTCCCGTGGGGCCGGACAAGGGCCAGACCTTGCTGCTGGTCGAAGATGAACAGGATGTGCGCGAGATGACGGGCGAGCAGCTGCGGGAACTGGGTTACCGCGTGCTGGAGGCAGACAGTGGCGCAGCGGCCATGCGCCTGATGCAGTCCGGACCGCGCGTTGATCTGCTGATAACGGATATCGGCCTGCCGGGTGGTATGGATGGCAACCAGGTCGTGGGCGCGATGCGCCAGCTGATGCCGGTGCTGCCGGTGATCATGATCAGCGGCTACGCGGCCGGACCCACGGCGCCGGACACGGAATTTCTGCGCAAGCCATTCCTGGTAACCGACCTGGCAGAGCGGGTCAAGGCGAAGCTTGAGGCAAGGCACCCCTGAGGTACAATGCTGCCTTTCGAGCATCCGACCATAATAATAGTGCAAAGCCGCCAACTTTACTTCCGACTCCTTAAGGAATTCAAGCCCTATAGCGGGGTCCTGCTCGCCACTTTGCTGGCAGTAGGCGTGGCGGCGCTGACGGACGTGCTGCTGATTCGCCAGCTGCAGAATGTGATCGACGCGCTGGGCGGCGAACGCGTAGGAGCAGCTTTCCATGCCAGCGGCATGCTGGGCGTGATCAAAGGCTGGGCGGACAATCTGCTACCCAAGGATTCGGGCGACGGCGTGCTGTGGGCGATTCCCGCACTGATCCTGGTGCTGGCCTTCGTGCGCATGGTCAGCAGCTTCTTCGCCGACTACGGCTCCACCTGGCTTTCCCAGCGCGTGCAGGCTAACCTGCGCGAGAAAATGTTCGGCCGCATCCTGCGCCTGCCCAACCGCTATTTCGACCAGACCTCCACCGGCACGACCCTGTCGCGCGTGGCCTTCGATGCCAGCCAGGTGGCGCAGGCGGGACTGAATGTGGTCAATGTCGCCGTGCGCGACTCGGTGCAGGTGATCGGCTACCTGATTTCCATGCTCACGATCGACTGGCAGCTTGCGCTGTTCTGCCTTGGCGTCTTCCCGCTGGTGGCGCTGGTCGTGATCTTTGCAGGACGCCGCATGCGCCGATTGAGCGAAAGCGCGCAGGATGCGATGGGCGAGCTGACCCGCGTGCTCGATGAAAGCATTGGCGGCCAGCGCGTAGTGAAGATCTTCGGCGGCCAGGATTATGAGCAGAAGCGGTTCGACGCGGTGGTCAAGCTGAATCGCCAGCTGGCGGTCAAGCATTCGTCCACGGGGGCGATGAATTCGGGCATCATCATGATGCTTGTGGGGACCACGCTGTCTGCCGTGATTTACTTTGCGCTGCTGCGCGCGCGCGCCGATGCGCTGTCGGGTGGCGATTTCGTGGCCTTCATGGGATCGCTGCTGGCGATGCAGTCGCCGATCAAGAACCTGACCAAGATTAACGAGCCGCTGCAGAAAGGCCTGGCCGCGGCCAAGTCCGTGTTCGGCCTGATCGACGCGCCGATCGAACCCGATACCGGCACCCGCCCGCTGGAGCGCGCCCAGGGCCGCATCGAGCTGCAGGAAGTGGGCTTCCGCTACAACGTTGACGATCCAGACGCGGCGCCTGCGCTGCGCGCCGTGTCGCTGGACGTGGCGGCCGGCGAGACCGTGGCGCTGGTGGGCGGGTCGGGCAGCGGCAAGACGACGCTGGCCAGCCTGCTGCCGCGCTTCTATGACGTCGCTTCCGGCCGCATCCTGCTCGATGGCGTGGACTTGCGCGAATACCGCCTGCCGGACTTGCGCAGCCAGATCGCGCTGGTCAGCCAGGATGTGGTGCTGTTCAACGATACGCTGGCCGCCAATATCGCTTACGGCGATCCGTCGCCGGACCAGGCGCGTATCGAAGCGGCGGCCCGCGCCGCCTATGCGCACGAGTTCATTGCGCGCCAGCCGCAGGGATATCAGACCGAGGTGGGCGAGAACGGCTTGCGCCTGTCCGGCGGCCAGCGCCAGCGCCTGGCGATTGCGCGTGCGCTGTACAAGGATGCGCCTATCCTGATCCTGGACGAGGCGACCAGCGCGCTTGATACCGAATCCGAACGCCAGGTGCAGGCGGCACTTGAAAAGCTGATGCAGGGCCGCACGACCGTGGTGATTGCGCATCGCCTGTCCACCATTGAAAATGCGGACCGCATCGTGGTGATGGCGTCCGGCAGCATCGCGGAGATGGGCACGCACGAGGACTTGCTCGCCAAGGGCGGCATTTACGCGCGCCTGTACCAGACGCAGAAGCAGCTCGCTCACTGACCTGTCACTGGCTTAGAAGGTAAGCCGCGATATCCCTGGCATCGCGCTCTGGCACACCCAGCTGCGGCATGGCGGTTGCCGGGTCCACTTCATGCGGCTTGGTGATCCAGCGGACCAGGTTTTCTTCGCCCATCGGCAAAGTGCCGGCAATGAAGCGGCGCCTGGCGAGGTCGTTCAGCGGCGGACCGACATGGGTGTCCGGGCCTGTGACGCCGGGGATGAGGTGGCAGGCCTGGCAGGCCCACTGCGTCAGCGCCAGCTTGCCCCGCGCCGCATCCACCCTTGCGGTGGGCGCCACGTCCAACCTTGCGCCGCCTGCCGGCTCTCCACTGCGCCCGGCCGCCCCGGCGGCCCCGGCGCCTGCGGCGCGGTATTCATCCGGCGTCATATGCGGCAAGCGCTCCAGGAAGGCGACGATCGCCCATATTTCCTGTTCGTTCAAATGAAAACCCCAGGCCGGCATCCCGCTCATCTTGATGCCATGCCTGACCACCCAGTACAACTCATTTTGCTTGAACCGGGATGCAGCATCGACCAGCGGACCTGGCACCGGCTGCATCGATAATCCAATCACGCCCTGCGCCACACCCGGCCCGCCATGGCATTGCTCGCAATGCGCCTTGAACAGGCCAGCGCCCATCGCGGCATCGCGCTTCGCCGGTACGACGATAGCGCGTGCATGGAAGCGCACCGACTGGTGCATGCCGCGTTCCAGCATGCTGTGCACGAACTGGAAATGCTGGCGTGTCGCGCCTGCGTCATACCAGCCCGCTTCGAGCACGACCCAGCCGCCCAGCCCAGCCAGCAGCGCGGCCGCGATAAGACCCAGCAGTAAGCGAAGGAGGGTGCGCACTGTTGAAGAAAAAGCCATGATGTCTTTCTTGTATTATAGGTACTCACCCGGCTTAAGCAGGGACGATACGTGCAGGCAAGCTCTCTTCACCGTCGTTTTCGCGGGGCCGCGCGGCATTGCGCGGCAGGAGTGCTCGCGTTCCTGCTGCTGTTGGTGCTGCTGCCGCTGAGCGCCTGTCGCTCGGACAAGCCGTCCAAGCCGGACGTTGTGGGCGACGCGGGGCAGGGCAGGCAGCTGCTGGCGCGCTTCCAGTGCGGTTCCTGCCACGCGATACCCGGCGTTGAAGGCGCCGCCGGCACGGCTGGTCCGCCGCTCACCGATATCGGCAGTCGCAGCTACCTGGCGGGACATCTGCCGAACGATCCGGATATGATGGTGCGCTGGATCGTCAATCCGCGCGCACTGGTTCCCGGTACGACGATGCCTGCCATGGGCGTGTCGGCGGACGACGCCCGCCATATGGCGGCTTACCTGTACACGCTCAAATGAAGCCCGTCCTGCAATCGGTCTTCGCCCCTGGCGGGCCGGACGCGCAGTTGCTGGCTCAGCTCAGCTGGGTCCTCGTTGGCGGCGCCGCCGTGATCTTCCTCGCCGTCATGGCCGTCCTCGTCGCCGCCGTCCGCCACAGTCGCCTCGACCGCCGCCAGCGCTCGCGCACCGGCGTGACGCCACCCGCCGCCGCGCCCAACGCTGCGTCCAAC
>DASWYX010000435.1:0-2625 GCA_036404755.1 Pseudoduganella sp. | reverse complement strand
CGGCCAGCGCCAGGCGCTTGCGGGCGTTGGCCAGGCCCACGCGCGTGGAGTCCACGAAGGGCCGGATGGCGCCCGTGTTGGCGACCTCTATGCGGATATTGCCGCCGTCGCGCCGCGCCACGATGCGGATGTCGCTGCCGGTGGAACTGCTCTCCACGCCGTATTTGACGGCGTTTTCGACCAGCGTCTGCAGGGACATCGGCGGAATCGGCAGCTCCTGCAGCCCGTCTTCGATGTCGATGCTGGGGCGCAGGCGTTCCTCGAAGCGGATCTTTTCGATCGCCAGGTACGCTTCCACCGCTTCCAGTTCCTCGCGCAGCGGTACCGTTTCGGACATGCCCGCCGTCAGCGCATAGCGCATCAGGCTTGCCAGCTTGTCGATCATCTGCGCGGCCGCTTCAGGCGATTCGAAGACCAGGGCGCGCACGCTGTTCAGGCTATTGAAGAAGAAGTGGGGATTGACCTGGGCCTGCAGCGCGCGCAGTTCGGCGTCCTTGGACAGGACTTCCAGCCGCAGCGCCTCTTCCTGCAGCCGGTTGGCGCGGCGCACGGCGACGAAGGTCACATAGCTGATGTTCCAGGCCAGGAACACGCCGGCCCAGAACAGCAGCAGCATGGGCAGCCACGACAGGCTGTCGAATGTGTGCTTCAGCAGCCAGTCCGCCAGCGCCAGCAAGACCGTCTGCACAGGCGCGAGCAGCAGCACGGGGCCGGCGATCATGCGCCAGTTGATGCCCACGGCCCAGCGCCGGCCCTTGACGAGGCGGTGCCAGATGTCGGAAATCAGCAGGCCGCTGGCGCCCGCCACCACGTCATTGACCAGCACATCGAGGCGGTGCAGCTGGCGGCTGGACGCGGTGATCAGGAACAGGGTCACGAAGGACCAGCCGATCACTTGCAGCACCCAGTACCAGTTGACGGCCTGCAGCCGTTGCGAGCTCGGATTTTTCATGGATGGGAGGATACCGCGATGGCGTGGCGGCGGCTACCGGCAAAGGATGGGCGGCGAAAAGCCGTGATGAATGGCGCTTAACCGGGTTCGCCGCCGCGGCGCAGGCGCGAGAACAGGGGGTAGCAGAACCAGACGCCGACCAGCAGCAGGAAGGCTGCGGCGCCGCCCAGGGCGCTGAACAGGTCTTCTCCCGTCACCATATGCAGCACGACATAGACGTCCAGCGACAGGCCGCCGGCCAGCGGCAGCAGGGCGGCACAGATGGCCGCCGAGGAAACCTTGATCGCATGGCGCGACACGCGGCCCGGTTCCGCCAGGCGGTGGTAGGCGGCAGGCATCATGACGAGGGCAATGGCCACGACCACGAGCGCCAGCGCGCCCACGTGGCAGTCCTGGACATACATGGGCAGCTTCTTGAAGGGATCATTAAAGACGGCAATCGTCTGGAAGCCGAACAGGGCCTGAATGCCAGGCAATACCATCCGCGCCTCCTCGATCACGCGGCTCATCTGGTCCTTCAACGATTCCTTTTCACTTCGCGGGTCCATGCGGGCCATTGTAGCGAGGCGGCGCCCCAGGCGGCGCGCGGCTCAGGTCGAGCTTTCCTCGCGCAAACGGCGCCACAGCGTGGTGCGGCTGATGCCCAGGTATTTGGCCGCTGCGTCGCGCCGGCCGCCGAAGCGGGCCAGGATTTCGGCCGCCGATTCGGCGCGGGGGCGCGGCGGCGCGGCGTCTTCACCAGGGGCAGGCAGAACGGCCGCCAGCTCCGGCACCACGGAAGCGACAAAGCTCGGCGTGAGCGCCTGCAAGGGTTCTGCCGCAAGGAAAAGGGCCAGGCGCTCCGTCATATTGCGCAGCTCACGCACATTGCCCGGCCAGTCGTAACGCATGAACAGCGGCGCGCAGGTCGCGAGCTCCGCACTCAGGTTGGGATGGGGGCGCGCGCCCAGCGCCGCCAGCGCGTTGCGCAGCGACCATTCGACCAGCGGCACGATGTCCAGCGGACGCTCGCGCAGCGGCGGCAAGGTCATGCGCAGTACGGCCAGCCGGTAGAACAGGTCGGCGCGGAAGCGTCCCTCGCGCACGCGCTGCTCCAGGTCGCAGTGGGTGGCGCTGATGATGCGCACGCTGACCGGGATCGGACGCGTGCCGCCGACGCGCACTACTTCACGCTCTTCGAGCACGCGCAGCAACCTGGTTTGCAGGGCCAGCGGCATTTCGCCGATTTCATCGAGGAAGAGGGTGCCGCGGTTGGCCGCTTCGAACAGGCCTGCATGGCCGCCGCGCCGCGCGCCCGTGAAGGCGCCTTCCTCGTGGCCGAACAGTTCGGACTCCAGCAGCGATTCCGCGATCGCGCCGCAGTTCACGGCGACAAAGGGACGGTTCGCGCCCAGGGCGCGCGGGCTTTCGCGGTGGATGGCTTGCGCCACCAGCTCTTTGCCGCTGCCCGTTTCGCCCTGGATCAGCACCGTGGCGGGCGATTTCGCGTACAGCACCACGGCCTGCCGCACGCGCTCCATCACGTCCGACTCGCCGCGCAGGTCGGCCAGGCCATGCTTGGCGCGCAGCGTGTCCGCAACCACGGTGCGATGGCTGCGGTTCGATTCCAGTTGCGCCAGGCGCGCGATTTCCAGTGCATCGTCGAAGGCCTGGCGGATCGAAGTGGATGAATA
>DASWYX010000434.1:0-4516 GCA_036404755.1 Pseudoduganella sp. | reverse complement strand
GTGCTGGGCCAGGAGGACAGTCCGCATGTGGTGGACATCCAGAAGCCTGACGGCGATGAGGCAGCCAACTGGCGCGTCGCGACGGCGCTGCCCGAACTGAAGGCCAGGCGCTACGGCTTCGGCACCTATATCGCGCAAAACTACGATGAGCTGATCGACAGCCCCGTGGAGATGGGTGACTTCGCCCTGGCTACCTTTAAAGCCTACGGCGTGCCACACGATGTGGTGATCACCGGCCGCGTGCCCAACCTGGACATGCCGCGCCTGTGCGCCGACCTGAAACAGATCTGCGAAGCGCAGATCGCCTTCTTCGAGCCGCGGACGAAAAAAGCGCCGATGGACCGCTACGTCTTCTTGACGATGGCTGTCGGCGATGGCTATGGCGGCCTGGAACACCGCGCTTCCACGGCGCTGATCTGCTCCCGCGCCGACCTGCCGTCCACCGCGGCCAAGGACAAGGAACGCAGCGAGGGCTATATCAAGTTCCTCGGCCTGTGCAGCCACGAGTACTTCCATACCTGGAACGTGAAGCGCATCAAGCCGGCCGTGTTTGCGCCGTACGACCTGCAGGTCGAGAACTACACGCCGCTGCTATGGCTTTTCGAAGGCTTCACCAGCTACTACGACGACCTGTTCCTGGTCCGCTCCGGCATGATCGACGAGAAGGGCTACTACAAGCTGCTGGGCAAAGGCGTGGCCGGCGTGCTGCGCGGCGCTGGCCGCAGCAAGCAGAGCGTGGCCGATTCCTCCTTCGATGCCTGGGGCAAGTATTACCGCCAGGATGAGAACGCGGCCAACGCCATCGTCAGCTACTACGCCAAGGGTTCGCTGATCGGCCTCGGCCTGGACCTGACGATCCGCGCGAAGACCGAAGGCAAGCGCTCGCTGGACGATGTGATGCGCGCGCTGTGGCAGCGCTATGGCCGTGACTTCTACAATGGCCGCCCGCGCGGCGTAACGCCGGCCGAAGTGGATGCACTGCTGGATGAAATCGCCGGCACGAAGCTGAAGACCTTCGTCGACAAATACATTCGCGGCACGGAGGATGTGCCGCTGCAAAAGCTGCTGGCGCCTTTCGGCGTGGAGTACAAGGACGAGCGCAAGTCGTCCAAGCCCAGCCTGGACGCCAACATCACCCGCGATGGCGCGGATAGCAAGGTCACCGTGGTCCATGAAGGCGGCGCCGCCCACCGTGCCGGCATCTCGGCCGGCGACGTGCTGGTCGCCATCGATGGCCTGCGCGCCGGCAATGTGGACGGCCTGCTGTCGCGCTACAAGGTCGGCGACACGGTGCAGGTGCATGCCTTCCGCCGCGACGAGCTGATGACCTTCAACGTGAAGCTGCAGGGCGAACGCATTCCCGGCATCACACTCGCGCCGCAACCGCGGCAGAAAGGCGAATTGCGCCGCCCCAGCGCCGTCTGACCCGCGGCGCCCCGCATGTTCGCGCTGGACATCAAAACCATCCTGTTCATGACCACGCTGATGTGCGCGGCCATGAGCGTGGTGATGTACGCGATGCACCTGAGCTTCCGGCGTGAAGTGCAGGGCCTGGGACACTGGGCGGCCGGACTGGTGCTGGTGGTTTGCTCCGGCCTGCTGTTCGCGGCGCTGGCCGTGCTGCCGGCGTGGCTGGTGCTGCCGCTGGGGAACCTGTCCCTCGTGTGCGGCATCGGCATGAGCATGGTGGGCATTCGGGCCTTCTACGGCCAGCCGCCCGGCTGGCGCATCTTCCACGCGATGTGGGCGCTGAACCTGGCGTCGATGGCATGGTGGCTGTTCGTGCAGCCCAGCTTTGCCATGCGCGTGGCGGCGTTTTCCTTCATCGTTTCCGTGTTTTATATCGACCAGCTGCGCCAGCTATGGCAGCGCGGTGAACGTCATTTCGCCAGCTGGCTCTTTGGCGTGCTGCTGGCCGTGCAGACGGTGGTGGTGCTCACGCGCGGCGTGGCCGCGATGTTGAGCGGCGCGCAGACGGTGGACCTGATGCGCAACAGCGCCCTGGCCAATGTTTACCTGGCCGTGTCCAACTTCATGGCGCTGCTGCTGACGGTAGGTTTCCTGGTGCTCGCCACGCGCCGCCTGCAGCGCGTGCTGGAGAAGCGCTCAACGCATGATCCGCTGACGGAAGTGCTGAACCGGCGCGGTTTCGGCGAAGCCTATGCACGCGCACGCGCACGCCAGCGGCGCGGCGCCGGTGCGCTGGCGCTGATGGCCATCGATCTCGATCACTTCAAGGTGGTGAACGACCAGCACGGCCACGCCGAAGGCGACCGCGTGCTGGTCAAGGTGGCCACCGTCATCAAGCGCACGCTGCGCGAGAATGACAGCGTGGCGCGCTTCGGCGGCGAAGAATTCATCGTGCTGCTGCCGGATACGTCATTGCCTCGTGCCCAGCAGGCCGCAGTGCGCATCCAGGGTTTGCTGGCCGAAGTCGAGCGTCCTTGCTGCACCATCAGCATCGGGATCGCCAGCCAGGCCGCCGGCGACGAATCGCTCGACAGCGTCCTCGCCCGCGCCGACGCAGCCCTCTACCGCGCCAAGGAATCGGGCCGCAACCGCGTCGAAATCGCCACCCTCGCCGCCGCCTGACCCGCCGTATCAGCTCAGTCGAACAGCTTCCGCAACTCCGCTCCGGGATCCGCCGCGCGCATGAACGCCTCCCCAACGAGGAACGCGTGCACATCCTTCTCCCGCATCCGCTCCACATCCGCCGGCCCCATGATCCCCGACTCGGTAATCACCATGCGTTCCTTCGGAATGCGCGGCAGCAGGTTGATGGTCGTATCCAGCGAAGTCTCAAACGTACGCAGATTACGGTTATTGATGCCAATCAGCCGGCTCTTGAGCTTCAAAGCCGCCTCCAGCTCCTCGCCATCATGCGACTCGATCAGCACATCCATGCCCAGTTCATGCGCGCAGGCCTCCATCTCGGCCATCAGCCCATGATCCAGCGCCGACACGATCAGCAGAATGCAATCCGCGCCCATATGCCGCGCCTCATAGATCTGATACAGATCGATCATGAAGTCCTTGCGCAGTACCGGCAGCTCGCAGGCCGCGCGCGCCTGCTTCAGGTATTCAACATCGCCCTGGAAGAAATGCACATCCGTCAGCACGGACAGGCAGGCCGCGCCGCCGTTCGCATAGCTTTCCGCAATATTCGCAGGACGGAAATCGGCCCGGATCACGCCCTTGGACGGCGAAGCTTTCTTCACCTCCGCGATCACGCCGGCGTTGCCGGCCGCGATCTGCTTGCGCAGGCTGGCTTCAAAGCCGCGCAGTTCAGCGCGCAGCACCTTGTCGCCCTCGACTTCCGCGCGCAGGCTTTGCAGGCTGCGGTACTTCTGGGCCGCAGCCACTTCATCGGCCTTGACGGCCAGGATCTTGTTCAGGATATCGGACATGATGCTTCTCAGTGTTGTTCGGACAGCGCAAGGCGCACGCCCAGTGCCAGGAACAGGCCGCCCGTCACGCGGTTCAGCCACAGCGACACCAGCGGTTTTAGTTTCAGCTTCGCGCTGGCAAAGGCGGTAAACACGGCCAGGCCGTTACACCACAACATGCCGTTGAAGTTGAAGATGCAGCCCAGGATGACGAAGGCCAGCGCCTTGTTCGGCGAATCGGCCGAAATGAATTGCGGCACGAAGGCCAGGAAAAACAGCGCCACCTTCGGATTCAGTACATTGGTCAGGAAGCCCTGTGCGAAGATGCGGCGGTACGTCAGCCGCGCCGCGCCACTCGCGCCCGAAGCCGCGTTCACGCCCGGCACCGATTGCGCATCGGCCGACTCGTCGTCCCCGCGCATCCGCGCCCGTAGCATCCCGATCCCGCACCAGACGATGTAAGCCGCGCCAACCCACTTGACGACCGTGAACGCCGTCGCCGACGTTGCCAGCAGTGCGGACAGGCCAAGCGCCGCCGCCAGCACGTGCACCATCGTTCCCGTGCCGATCCCAAGGGCCGCCGAGCAGCCAGCACGCCAGCCCTGGGTCGCGCTGCGCGTCATGATCAGCAGGGAATCCGGTCCCGGCATGATATTCAGGAGGATGCCGGACACCACGAACAAAGCCAGGTCATGGATGCCGAACATGGTCAAGCTCCCGCGCCGAGCGCCTGCGTGACCTGCACGAACTGCTGCAGCTTTGCCAGCGCCGCGCCGGACGCCACCGCCGCGCGGGCGCGCGCCAGCCCATCCTCGATGGACGAGGCCACGCCCGCCGCATACAGCGCCGTGCCCGCATTCAGCGCCACGATATCGGAAGCCGGCCCCGGTTCGCCGCGCAAGGCTTCCAGCACGCGCGCCTTGGACTCTTCAGGATTGGCCACCTTCAGGTTGCGGCTCGCAATCATCTGCATGCCGAAATCTTCCGGGTGAATTTCGTACTCGCGGATCTCGCCGTTGACCAGCTCACCGATCATCGTGCCAGCGCCCAGCGACACTTCATCCATATTGTCGCGGCCCCAGACCACGAGAGCATGCTGCGCACCCAGGCGCTGCAGCACGCGCACCTGG